>CADAEZ010000015.1 GCA_902787145.1 uncultured Ruminococcus sp. | reverse complement strand
GTAATGCACAAATCTGCCTCTGCCGCGCTTTACACTGGTGGGCGCGACCACTCGTGCCGGTCAGCTTACAGCTCCTCTGCGCGACCGCTTCGGAGTGGTGCTGCGGCTGGAGCTTTACACCCCCGAGGAGCTTGGACGGATCGTAACGCGCAGCGCAGGCATACTGGGAATAGATATCGACAGCGACGGCGCGCTTGAGATAGCCTCGCGTTCACGCGGTACGCCGCGTATCGCCAACCGTATGCTGAAACGCGTGCGCGACTTCGCGCAGGTGATGAGCGACGGTGTGATAACCTGCGACGTTGCGCGAACCGCGCTCGACAGGCTTGAGATCGACGAGCTGGGGCTTGACCAAAACGACAGGCGTATGCTCGAAGCCATAATCCGCTTCTACAACGGCGGACCGGTAGGACTCGAGACCTTAGCCGCGGCAATCGGCGAGGAAGCGGTCACTATCGAGGACGTCTACGAGCCGTATCTTATGCAGATCGGCTTTTTGAGCCGCACACCGCGCGGACGCTGCGTTACCGCCGAGGCGTGCAGACATCTCGGCTACGACTTCCCGAAGGGAGCAGTTCAGGGCTCCGCGACTCAGCCAAATTTATTTGACAATTGATTTTGTAGGGGCGAGCAGTGCTCGCCCGCGGGCGGTCAATGACCGCCCCTACAATAAGATTTAGGAAGATGACATAATGCGATTATCCGAAAACTGGAAGGATTATGAGCTTATCGACACCTCGGACGGCGAACGCCTTGAACGCTGGGGAGACATAATCCTTATACGTCCCGACCCGCAGATCATCTGGTCGTCGGGCAAAAAGAATCCGCTGTGGAAAAACGCCCACGCCCGTTATCACCGCTCCAATAAGGGCGGCGGTCACTGGGAAATGTACAAAAAGGTGCCCGAAAGCTGGGCGATCCGCTTTAAGAATCTGGTGTTCAATATCAAGCCTATGGGCTTTAAGCATACGGGAGTTTTTCCCGAACAGGCGGTAAACTGGGATTGGGTTCAGAATCGAATTAAGGAGGAGAATCGTCCGCTTAATATTCTGAATTTGTTTGGTTATACCGGCTGCGCTACTTTAGCCGCTATGGACGCCGGAGCAAAGGTATGCCACGTTGACGCCAGCAAGGGTATGGTTAACTGGGCTAAGGAAAACGCCCGAAGCTCAAAAATCGCCGACAAGCCCGTAAGGTGGCTGGTTGACGATTGCGTCAAGTTTGTTAACCGCGAGATTCGCCGCGGCAACAAATACGACGGTATCATTATGGATCCGCCGTCCTACGGCAGAGGGCCGTCGGGCGAGGTATGGAAAATCGAAGAACAGATTTATTCTTTTATAGAATTATGTATGAAGGTGCTCAGCGACAAGCCGTCGTTTTTGATTCTTAATTCCTACACAACGGGATTGTCGCCGGCAGTTATGGAGTATTTACTTAGGGTAGAGCTTGTACCGAAGTTCGGCGGAAAGGTTTCTGCCGACGAAATCGGACTTAAGGTAAGCGAGACAGGAATGTGCCTGCCCTGCGGCTCTACCGTAATCTGGGAGAAATAAATGAGTTTTATATCGGCAGAAAATGTAAAATTTTCGTATGACGAGCAGAACAGGAATGTTCTTGACGACGTCAGCCTGAAAATAAAAAAAGGCGAGTTTGTCGCCCTGCTGGGTCACAACGGCTGCGGTAAATCCACTATGGCAAAAATGCTCAACGCTATGCTATTGCCTGAGTGGGGAGTTGTCTATGTCGATAATATGGACACGAGCGATGAAAAGCTCACTTATGAAATCCGTTCAAACGTAGGACTTGTACTGCAAAACCCCGATAATCAGCTCGTAGCCGGCGTCATCGAGGAGGACGTAGCATTTGGACCCGAAAACCTCGGAGTAGAGCCTCAGGAGATACGCAGGAGAGTTGACGACGCGCTCAAGGCGGTGGGGATGTACGAGTATCGTACCCACGCTCCGCACAAGCTTTCGGGCGGACAGAAGCAGAGGGTAGCTATCGCCGGCATACTGGCGATGGAGCCGAGCTGTATTGTGTTTGACGAGCCGACCGCTATGCTTGATCCTAACGGCAGGGAAGAGGTTATGAAAGCGATTCAATCTCTGCACGACAAGGGGATCACAATTGTATTAATCACTCATTATATGAACGAGGCGGTGCTTGCCGACAGAGTTATAGTAATGGACAAGGGCAGAATACTTACGCAGGGCAAGCCGAGAGATGTTTTCAGCGAGGTTCCTGTGCTGAAGCGCCACAGGCTGGATGTTCCCCAGGCGACCGAGCTTGCGTACAGGCTGATTGGCGCAGGAGTAAGGTTTACCGATATGCCGCTTAACGCGGAAGAATGCGTAAAACTGCTTGAGGAGGTGCTGGGGTGAGCTTGATAGAGGTAAAGAACCTTGGATTCACCTACGGCGTCGGTACTCCGTTTGAGAAAAAGGCGGTCGACAACCTAAGCCTCAGCATAAACGAGGGCGAAGTAGTCGGACTTATCGGTCATACCGGCTCCGGAAAAAGCACATTCGCCCAGATGCTCAACGGCCTGATAAAGCCGACAGAGGGTCAGGTGTTGATTGACGGAACGGATATATGGGCGAAGCCCAAGGAAATCCGCAAAATAAGATTCAAGGTTGGAATGGTGTTTCAGTACCCCGAATACCAGCTTTTTGACGAAACAGTATACAAGGATATCTCGTTCGGCCCGCGCAACAAGGGTCTCAGCGAGAATGAAATAAACAAGACAGTCCGCAAAGCTGCCGAGTTCGTATCACTGGACGACAGCCTGCTGGAGAAATCACCCTTTGATTTATCCGGAGGCGAAAAGCGCAGAGCCGCTATTGCAGGTGTAATCGCTATGGATCCCGACGTGCTTGTGCTCGACGAGCCCACAGCCGGTCTTGACCCAAAGGGCAGAGACGTGCTTCTCGCTCAGATAATGGGCTACCACAGAGAGCGTAAGAATACGATTATTCTTATATCGCACAGTATGGAGGATGTCGCGAGAATCGCCGACAGGATAATGGTTATGAACCGCGGCAGGCTCGAAATGATCGATACTCCTAAGGTTGTTTTTTCCCGGGTCGAAAGGCTCAGGAGTATGGGGTTGAGGGTGCCGCAGATCACCCGGATTATGACCGAGTTAAAGCAGAAGGGGTATGAGTTTTCGGACGGAATACTCACTGTGGATCAGGCGTTTGACGAGATTGTCGGACTTCTTAAAAAGGAGGGCAAGCTATGACGCGTGACGTAAGCTTCGGCCAGTATATGCCCGGCGACGGCGTTATACACAGGCTTGACCCAAGAATAAAGCTGATTTTGCTTATAGCGTATATCGTATTTGTATTTTGCGCTTTTAACTTTGTGTCGCTTGCGGTGATAAGCGCGGCGACGTTTGCGGCGGTAATGCTATCGCGCGTGCCGCTGAGAATGTATTTCAAGAGCCTTAAGGTCGTGCTGATAATAGTGCTGATTACTTCGGCGCTCAATATATTTTACGGCGGCGGAGATGTGCTCTGGCAGTGGGGATACCTTACTGTTACAAAGGACGGTATCTTTCGCGCGATATTCGTATCCGTGAGGATTGTGCTTTTGATACTATTAAGCTCCTGCCTCACCTTTACGACTACTCCGACCGACCTGACCGACGCGATAGAGAGGCTGATGAAGCCGCTTAAGGCGCTGCACGTTAAGGTTCACGAGATTGCTATGATGATGACGATAGCGCTCAGGTTCGTACCGACTTTGCTTGAGGAGACCGACAAGATCATGTCGGCTCAAAAGGCGAGAGGAGCCGATATGGATTCGGGCGGTATTATAAAAAAAGTAAAGGCTATGACCCCGATATTGATTCCGCTTTTTGTGTCGGCGTTCAGGCGCGCGTATGAGCTCGCCGTAGCTATGGAATGCCGCTGTTATCACGGCGGAGACGGCAGAACCAGAATGAAAGTCCTGCATATGAAGCCGCTCGACTATGTCAGTCTTGTGATTTCGGGAATTGTTCTTGCGGGGATAGTGCTTTGTAATGTGTTTTTCGCTTCGATAGTATGAGAAATGTTCTGATTACAATTCAATATGACGGCAGAAGCTTTCACGGCTGGCAGGTTCAGAAGAACGCCGTAACGGTTCAGGAGGTCTTTCAGCAGGCGCTTGGGCGAATCGTCGGCGAGTTCAGGGATTTGAAGGGATGCAGCCGCACCGACAGCGGAGTTCACGCCAATATGTACTGTATCAGCGTAAGAATCGGACATCCGATTCCGGCGGTAAGGCTAAAGAGCGCGCTGAACAGTTACCTGCCCGACAGCGTTGTCTGTCTCGGATGTGAGGAAGTTGCTGACGACTTTCACGCCCGTTACGACTGCAAAAGCAAGCAGTATGTTTATAAAATCTGGAACAGCGATACGAGGAATCCTTTTTTGTCGGGCTACGCGCTGCATTACCGCTATGAGCTTGATGTTGATATGCTAAACAAGGCGGCTCAGGCCTTTGTCGGCAGTCATGATTTTGAGTCGTTTTGTACGGCTGACAAGAGGGAAAAGGGCGATCTGGTAAGGAACGTCAAAAGCTTTTCGGTAAAACGCGAGGATAAGCTCGTAACAATGACGGTAGAGGCCGACGGTTTTTTGTACAATATGGTAAGGATTATGGTCGGCACCCTGCTCGATATATCACAGGGAAGGATAGCCCCCGACGCGATTGCAGGTATTATAGAAAAGAAAGACAGAGCCGCCGCGGGAGTTACCGCTCCGGCGTGCGGATTGTATCTTGATAAGGTAGTATATGATTAGTTTTCAGTTTTGGTCGTGCAGCGGCTGACGTGAATATCATCGGATTATTTTGCTTGCTGCGCAAGCGGCATATAGATTTGGTCGGGCATAGAAGTGTATGGTTCTATTAATTCTATCTACACGTCTTTTGCTGATCACTGACCACTAACCACTGACAACTTGTTCAGAACCTATCCTCCAGCAGCATACTTTCCGAGGAAGCCTTGGTACGGGGGATATCGCCAACAAGACAGCGGTTAAACTAACTTGACGAGGAAATATAAAAATGTTTAAAAGGTATGGGGGACGGCACAGCGTCCGTAATGTTGACAAAAGAAAACGAGGCAAGCGAGATGTTCTCAGCTACGAGGACGTCCCTCTTGAGGAATATAACGACGAGCGAACCCAGATTTCAAAAGACGCGGTAAAGCGGATTCTTATAATCGCCGCGGTGCTGGTAGTTACGGGACTTATCATCTTCGCGGTGGCTAACCGCGACGCCCTTAGTCCCGATAAGCTGGGACACTGGTTTAAATATGACGTGCTCGGCTCAAGCGACGACGGATTCCCGGCTGAGATCATCGGCAGCAACGTCAGCATAGGTAACTTTAAATGTGACGGAGACATAAGCTATGTGTCTGATACCGCGTTCGCGTCGATAAGCTCGACAGGTAACGAAATCGGATATAATCAGCACAGCTTTTCTTCTCCCGTTATGGAGACAGCGGCAGACAAGGTAATTATTTATAACCTGGGCGGCAACGGATATGTAGTCGGCACAAAGGATAAGCTAAAGGATATCAAGGACACCGACAACTATGTAATCACAGCCGATATCAATTCAAGAGGCGACTATTGCGTAGTGACTCAGACCGACGGTTATCTCTCGAAGCTGCACGTGTTTAACAGCGAGGGCGAGAAGATATACGCCTATTCGTTCGCCGATTACTACATAAATTCTGTATCGCTCAATCCCAACGGCACAGGCTGTGTAGCCTGCGGAGTTGCCGGTGATAACGGAAGCCTGCTTGGTATAGAAACAGCTTACGGCTTTTGACATTAACCCGGACACAAATTCTTTTGTGCTGTCGCTCTCGCGCTCGGCTGACGGAAGAAAATGCTCGGTAAACTATGTGAATATCAACGGAGAAATACTCAACGTCAACGATACAAACAGAGAGATACACTCGATTTCTCTGTATAAGAACCGTATCGCTGTGCTTGATTCGAATAAAGCTTATCTGTTTGACACAGAGGGCAACCTGCTATCCAAGACTGACGCGGGTACGGGTTCAAAGGCGGTAGCTCTGGACAGCACCGACACCGCGTATGTCCTCGGTATCAACGAGATAAGACGACTTGTTTTTCAGTAAGAGGTAGATATGGTACTTGACTTGATAATAGTGGCGATAGTCGCTGCCTTTCTGATTCTCGGAATAGTCAGAGGAATCGCGAGGACCCTGCTCAATGTACTCAGCGTAATAGTTTCGGGATTCCTCGCGTCGATATTCAGCAAGGTGATTGCAGGCTGGATTTATACGCAGTTTATCTCCAAGACGGTTGTAGACAGCGTTACAGAGGCTGTGGCCAATTCGGCGAACAGCGCCGATATAATCTCACAGGAGGCTGTCGATAATATTCCTGATTTTGTAAAGGGACTTCTTACGACCTTCGGAATTGACCTGGAATCACTGGCGGGGTCAGCCACTCAGGCGGCCTCGAACGGCTCGGAAATGATTTCTCAGACAGTGGACAATACAATAGCGCCGATAATAACCTCGGTTTTGAGCGCTATACTGATTGTATTTTTGTTCTTCATATTTTTGCTGATTTGCAAGCTTATATCGTCAAAGCTGGTTGGCCTGTTTAACCTTCCGGTTATTAATTCGATTAACCGTATACTCGGCGGCGTGCTTGGATTTTGCGAGGGGGCGGGTATCGCCTTTGTGATGATACTCGTGTGCAGGATTATAATGCCGATGTCGTCGGAGCCTATGATTACCCCGGAAATGATAGAGGCTAGTATGATTTTTAAGTCGGTGTACTATTCCGATATTGTTAACAATATCGCGCTGATTTTTACCCCCGGAAGCGAAATAATACAGAATATTGTTCCTTCCACAGAGGATATAACGGTTCCGACCATTCCTAAGCTTGGTTAGTTTTCTCCCGGAGGTGTAATATGAAGTTTAATGCTAAGGAAATTTTTACGGTACCGAATCTCCTGTCTTTTTTCAGGATCATTCTTATTGTGCCGTTTGTGTACTTTTTTCTGCAAAAGAATTATATTTTTGCCGCGGCGGCATTGATTCTGTCGGGAATCAGCGACGCGCTCGACGGCTTTATAGCGAGAACCTTTAACCAGATCACACAGCTCGGCAAGGTGCTCGACCCCATAGCGGACAAGCTGACTTTGTTTGCGATTATGGTGTGTATGGTGATTCTTACACCGGTTGTTATGCCTGTGATGATAGTATTGATTATCAAGGACGCGCTAATGCTTATCGGCGGCTCGCAGCTTATAAAATACAAGATCGCGCCGCCTGCCGCTAAATGGTACGGCAAGGCAGGTACGTTTATGTTCTACGTATCGGTATGCCTGATTGTCTTTCTTAAGGCGGCGTTTAACTATGAAAATGACATCCTGTCGATCGTGCTGTTGGGCATCACTACCGCTATGATGCTTTTCGCGCTGATAAGATACGGAATGATTTTCAGACAACTAATGAAAAACAGAGATGTAAAGGAGTAATATATGATTTGCAGTAAATGCGGAAAAAGACCCGCTGTTGTATTTGTATCCCAGAATAACTCGGCCGACAGCCCTACACAGGGTTATTGCCTCAGTTGCGCAAAGGAGCTGGGAATAAAACCCGTTGAGGATTTGATCAGCAAGATGGGACTGACCGACGACGATCTCGAAATGGTTCAGGATCAGATGGACACTCTTATGAGTGACGACGGTATGAAGAGCCTTATGGAGAATATGAACGTTGACAACCTCGCCGAGCAGATGGAAAAATTTGAGCAGGAAAATGAGGACAACGGCAATTTTACTCCCGGCGGAGCGCCGACATTTCCGTTCTTTAACAATCTTTTCGGCGGCAACAATCCATCCCAACAGGGAGATAACTCCGGTAACGAACGCAAGGAGCGTCGTCAGAAGCGCTCCAAGACAGATAAAAAGCGTAAGCATCTTAACCTCTACTGCGAAAACCTGACCGATAAGGCCAAGGAAGGCCGTATCGACAACATTGTCGGCCGAGACAAGGAGATTGAGCGCGTTATACAGATTTTATCGCGCCGTTCAAAAAACAATCCATGCCTTATCGGCGAGCCCGGAGTAGGTAAAACCGCTATCGCCGAGGGACTGGCGCTTCGTATTGCGAACGGCAATGTACCGCTCAGACTGGTTGACAAAGAGATATATATGCTTGACCTTACGTCGCTTGTGGCAGGCACCCAGTTCAGGGGTCAGTTTGAGAGCCGTATGAAGGGGCTTATCACCGAGATTAAGGACGCCGGAAATATTATTATCTTTATCGACGAGGTTCATTCTCTTGTCGGCACCGGCGACAACGAGGGTACTATGAACGCGGCGAATATCCTCAAGCCCGCGCTCTCACGAGGCGAGGTGCAGGTTATCGGCGCTACTACCTTTAATGAATACAGAAAGTATATAGAGAAGGACTCGGCGCTTGAAAGACGTTTTCAGCCGGTTAAGGTAGGGGAGCCGTCAATCGCCGAGACAATCGACGTAATAAAGGGCGTAAAGAATTATTATGAAAACCACCACCGCGTAAGGGTTAACGACGATATCGTAAGAAAAACCGTAATCCTCTCCGAAAGATATATCAACGACAGATTCCTGCCCGATAAGGCGATCGACCTGCTTGACGAGAGCTGTGCCTGCGCCGCGCTCAGGAATAAGGAGATGGAACATTACGACAAGCTTATGCTCTCGAAGAAGAGCCTGTCTCAGCAGCTCACCGAGCTCGAAAATGAGGAGGAGAAGAACTACGAGGGTATAGCCGATATCCGCTCTAAGATTGCCAGAGTGGACAAGGAGCTCTCCGAGATTGATATGGACAAGGTTAATGCCTTTGTCGAGGAGGAGGATATCGCCAAGGTTATCGAGCTTTGGACCGGTATCCCGGCGAGCAGAATCCGCGAGAACGAGCTTAGTAAGTTGGCGGATCTGGAAATCGCGCTGAAAAAGAAAATCATAGGTCAGGACGAGGCTGTGCACGCGCTGTCGGCGGCTATCCGCAGGAGCAGAGTACAGATTTCTCCGCGCCGCAGACCCGCGTCATTCATATTTGTAGGACCTACGGGCGTAGGTAAGACGGAACTCGTAAAGGTGCTCTCCAAGGAGCTGTTTGACACCCCGGAGACATTGATTCGTCTTGATATGTCCGAGTTTATGGAGAAGCACTCGGTGTCCAAAATCATCGGTTCTCCTCCGGGATATGTGGGTTATGACGAGGCCGGACAGGTTACGGAAAAGGTTCGCCGCCGTCCGTATTCGGTACTGCTCTTTGACGAGATAGAAAAGGCTCACCCGGATGTACTCAATATATTGCTGCAGATCCTCGACGAGGGCAGGGTTACGGACGCTCAGGGCAGGGTAGTAAACTTTGAGAACACCGTAATCGTTATGACCTCTAACGCCGGCTCCGACAGGCGGGAGAACTCACTCGGATTTGGTAAAAGCGAGGACGACGTGGTAAGAGAAAGGGTAATGAAGGGATTGCAGGATTTCCTCAGACCGGAGTTTATCGCCAGAGTTGACGAGATAATTGTGTTCCGCACGCTTAACGACGAGGACTACAGGAACATCGCCGGACTTATGCTTTCCGAATATGTTGAGCCGCTCGCCGAAAAGGGAGTAAAGTTTAGCTATGACGACAATGTAAAGACATTCGTCGCCGAAAAGGCGGGCTCAGGTTCAAGCGGAGCCAGAGACCTGAGAAACTTTATCAGAAAAAACATAGAGGACAAGATAACCAACGAGCTTATCGAACGCCGCGACGGCGACGTGTCGGCAATCAACGTAAAGGTTGAAAACGACGAAGTTAAGCTTGAAGTGCTGTAAGAAAAAGCGTGCCGTGCGCACGCTTTTCGTTTAAAAAATTATTGACGTTACCACTTCTTTGTTGTACAATAAAGCTATAACAAAATCCGGAGGTCAGTATGAACAAAGAATATAAAATCCGTACAAAAAACAAAAACGTATTTTTGCGTGTGCGCAAGGGGCATTTTGCTACGATGCACAGCCACACAAACTATTATATCGACGTTACCACCCAGAAAAATCGTCTCTCTGAGGCAAAGGCTGTGGCTAAGGATATGGTATCCGCCTATAGGGCGAACACTATTGTTGATACGATAATCTGTCTTGACGGTACCGAGGTTATCGGAGCTTTTGTCGCCGAGGAACTTACACAGGATAATTTCGTTAACCTTAACGCGCACCAGACTATCTATGTAATGGCGCCTGAGTATATCGGCAGGGGACAGATTATGTTCCGCGATAACCTTACCCCGATGATCAAAGGCAAGCACGTACTTGTGCTCACCGCCTCGGTGACAACAGGTAAGACGGCTCTGGCGGCGATTGACGCGGTTAAGTATTACGGCGGAATTGTGGTTGGAGTGTCGGCGATATTCGCGACTGTCGACGAGTGCGACGGTCACCCGGTACATTCTATATTTGACCCGAACGACCTCGGTGATTATCAGAGCTTTAAGCCGCACAAATGTCCGTTCTGTCAGAACGGCGAAAAGATTGAGGCGCTTGTAAACAGCTACGGATTCTCGGCGCTATAACTTATTAAAATAAAACCGGCAGAGAGTTTATACTCTCTGCCGGTGCTTTTTTATGTGATAGGAAAGTTCAACAATATTATAAATTGATTTTACATTTGATTTAATTATATAGATAGTAATATCAAGATGACACCTATCAAATAAAAACAGTTTTATTGCCTGCTCAGCTGCGCCCTGTGTGCCGTAGGCACACCTTTCTTATTCAAACGCAGTGTCGTCTACTTCACAGCCGCTTGGCGCGCTGTCCTTTTTAACCTTGGTTCCCACAAACGCCTTTCGGCCGATACTCTCGAGTTTTTTCGGGAAAGTAACCGAGCTGAGGTTTTCACAGTTAAAGAATGTAAAGTTGCCGATAGTGGATACTGTGTCGGGGATTGTGATACTTTCGAGTCCCTTGCATTCCTCAAAAATCCTTACGCCGATGCTGGATATTCCGCTGCCGATTTTGACGTCTTTGAGCGACGCGCAGTTTGAGAAAGCGTATCCGGACAATGTGTTAACGCTGTCGGGAATTGATACAGCCTTTAGTTTTGAGCATTTTTCGAAAGCGTTACATCCGATCCTGGAGAGTCCCTTGTTCAGCTCTACGCTTTCGAGATTCTCGCAGCCGGAGAAGGTAAAGTCGTTGACTATATCGAGCTTTTTGGGCAGTTTAACAGATTTAAGCGCCTTGCAGTCGTGGAAGGCGTACATCGAAATGCTCGATACTTTGTCGGGAAGCTTGATGTCGGAAAGCTTTTCGCAGCCTTCAAACGCGTAGCCTGCAATGCTGGTCACGCTGTCGGGGATAGTAATTTTTGTCAGGCTCTTGCAGTCCTTAAAGGCGTTGGCGCCGATGCTTGTGTATCCGTCGGGGATAATAACCTCGGTTAGCGCAGAGCCCTCAAACGCGCTCAGTCCGATTTTTGTAATTACCTTGCTGTCAACCGCGGAGGGGAGGGTGAGCTTAGTGACTTTTTTGTCCTTAAGTCCGCTTACGGCGCTTTCGCCGTCCTCCTCAGCAATCTTAACCTTGTCGTAGTCTCCGTCGTTTTCGACAGCGGCTTTTTTAGCCTCGGTCTCGTTTTCGACAGCGGCTTCCTGTGATTTTGAGCTTGTGTCGGCAGTTGAGCCGCATCCTGTTGAAATAATCATCAGCGACGCTGTCAGCGCGGCGATAGCTATGATAATTGTACGTTTGATGCTTTTTTTCATGTCAAACACTCCTTTGAGTTTATTGACTTTATTATATCACAATTATCAAAAAAGTCTATATGTTTTATTGAATTTATATAACTTTTGTGTAGTTTATACGTAAAAATGCTCCCCGGAACGTTTTCTTAACGGGCTGTTCGATTCCCATCATCCGCTCCAGCGAAAAAATGGACACCATTGGTGTGGTGCTATAGGTTCGCGAATGATGTGTTGCGGGATAATGGGTTATGTTCATCTCGTTTGATGGGTTCACATCTTTCGAAAGCTCTCCATCAGCGCGGCGCCCTAAAAATGTAGCGTTGCGACCGCCGCCTGTTGCGGAAAAAGGGAGCAAAAGCGCTCGGCAAAATAAGGAGTGTCGCAAGCCCGCTCCAAGGGCGAAGCGAGACGACTATATTTTGACGCGGAGCTGGTAATAGCTTGTTTGTTTTAACAAAAATAAACGGACACCAATGGTGTCCGTTTTGTTGGAGCGGATGATGGGAATCGAACCCACACGATCAGCTTGGAAGGCTGAAGTTCTACCACTAAACTACATCCGCGTATTTACAACATTGTTATTATATCAAAAGTTTATTGTTTTGTCAATGCGTTTTATAAAAATAATATTATTGACATTGAATGTGTATCAAGGTATAATTTAGTTAACTAAAATACAAAAGAGAGGTACCGGTTATGAAACTATTCAAAAAATCAATCTGTGTTTTTCTTTCTGCTGCTATAGTTATGAGTATAGCTATGGTTGCTCCGATTTCGGCGAGCGCTAAGAAAAAAGCTAAACCTAAGCTGAATAAAAAGAAAATCACACTTTATGTAGGTAAATCAAAACAGCTTAAGCTTAAGAAAGCTAAATCATGGAAGGTTAAGTGGAAAACCTCCAAGAAGTCTGTCGCTACTGTGTCAAGCTCAGGTTATGTTACCGCAAAGCACAAGGGCAAGGCTACGATTACAGCTAAGTACAAGGGCAAGAAGTACAAGTGCAAGGTTACGGTTAAGCCAAAGGTTACTAAGCTCGGCAAGGAGTTTACCCTTTATCTGGGAGATACGCTGCCGCTGGTAATTAAGAACAGTTGGGGATCGGTTATGTCTTCCAAAAACTGGAAAACTACCGACAAGAGCGTAGCGACGGTAAATCAGTCGGGACTTGTAACACCTAAAAAAGTCGGCAGAGTTAATGTATCCGCCGAGGATTCCAGCGGTAATATCCTTTACGGTACCGTTAATGTGCTCAATCCGTACACCGCACTCAAGAACTATATCAACAAAAAGGGTACTCTGGAGCCAAAGTCGCAGATGAAGTACATCGAGTATACCGCAAGCGGAAATGAGGCTCGTATCTATTATGACGCATCCAAGAAAGAATTTGTTTTTGCGAATTACTATCAAAGCTCCGACCACGGTTATTTGGTGAGCTATTCTATCCCTGAAAATGGCAAGAAGAATATCGACTTAGTATTCTCATATAGCAGCTCCTCGCTGGATATTGAGTGGAATTCATCGGTTGATACCTCGAAGTATGTTAAAAATTCAAACCTTACCTATACCGAGGTTTACGCAACATCCTCGTACAATGCCGAAAAAGCATACGCCGCTTGTGACGAGCTGTACAGCAAGAGTGTTTACATCTGGGATACACTTCTGCGCGATAAGCTTGAGATGAAGGTTTGCTCCGTAGGCTATTCAAGCTATAAATAATCATCAATTTACCGGGCTGTCGGTTTTTCGGCAGCTCGTTTTTGTATATAATCAGGAAATTATCACTTTATTTATCTGAAACTAATTGACATTTAATAGGCCATAATTATATAATAAACAAAAAAGAAAGGGGACATTTTTTATGAAAAACTTCAAGAAAGTTATCGGAATACTACTTTCGATTCTGATAACAGCAAGCTTATTCACTGCGGTTGTTCCATCGGCGTCAGCCGCGGACGAGAATGACGGGTTTTATCTCGTAGGCAACATAAACGGCGACAACAGCTGGGATGACAACATCCACTCTGAACTCTGCTTTGCGCCTAATGAGGCGGCAGACGGCGAGTATATGCTCTCAGGCGTAGAGCTCAGCGAGGGCGACGCTCTCAAGGTTGTAGCAGTTGAAGGCGGCGTGGTTACTACATGGTATCCCGGCGGCACAAACAACGATTACCAGATTGAGACTGACGGTTCGTACACAATCTACTTCCGTCCCGATGGTCAGGGTGGTTTCGACTGGCACGAGGGTTACTTCTATGTAGATGAATACAGCGAAGGCTCAGGTGAGGGCGGATCAGAAGAGCCTGATCCCGGCTACTATCTCGTAGGCAACATCAACGGCGACAACAGTTGGGACGATAATATCCATACAGAGCTTTGCTTTGTTCCTAATGAGGAGGCAGACGGTGAGTATATGCTCTCCGGCGTAGAGCTCAGCGCCGGCGATTCTATTAAGGTTGCGGAATACAAAGACGGTATGGTTACATGGTACCCCGACGGATTTGAAAATGATTATGGAATCGAAGCTGACGGCTTATACACAATTTACTTCCGTCCCGACGGACAGGGCGGCGAAGACTGGCACGAAGGTTACTTCTATGTAGATGAATACAGCGAAGGTTCAGGCGAAGGCGATACAACAGAGCCGATCGAGACAGATCCCGAAGTCGATACAACAGAACCGGTCGAGACAGATCCCGAAGTCGATACAACAGAACCGATCGAGACAGATCCCGAAGCCGATACAACAGAGCCGGTCGAGACAGATCCCGAAGGCGATACAACAGAGCCGATCGAGACAAATCCCGTAGTCGATACAACAGAACCGATCGAGACAAATCCCGTAGTCGATACAACAGAGCCGGTCGAAACGAATCCCGTAGCTGATACAACAGAGGTAATCGAGACAACAGCTACAGAGGAAGAGACGACTCAGGCTACGGAAACTACTACATCCGCAGAGGAAGTAACGGACGCTCCCACAGACGCTCCGGCAACTGATCGCGAGACTGAAACTACACCTTCTGATACAACTCCTGTCACAACAAATACTCAGGTTCAGACTTCCGGTCAGGACAAAAATACAGTAGCTCCGGCTAAGAACACATCTGCTGCTAAGACTACTCCTGCCGCAAAGACTACTAAGACTGCTAATAATACTTCCTCAAATAAGAATAACCCTGCTAAGATTACCAAAAAGAATAAGACTGTAAAAGCAAAAAAGCTCAACAAGGGATCTATAACCTACAAGGCTATTACAGTCAAGAAGGCTGAGGGTAAGGTAACTTACATTGTAATAAAGCAGGCCAAAAAGAAAGTTCTTACACTCAAAAAGAAAGGAAAAGTTAAGATTAAGAAGGGCGCCGCGAAGGGCAAATACACATTGACCGTTTTGGTTATAGTACGCGGCAATAAAGGATATGCCCCGAAAACAAAAACGGTTAAAATAACCGTTAGAGTTATATAATCTTATATAACACAAGCCGGCTCGGTTTTCGAGCTGACTTTTTCCACGGTAAAGGCAGAGCAAACAGTAGTAATATGCTTGACATTATAAATCTTTATTTTATACTATTATTTGTGAAACGGAGGAACTAATATGAAAAAAAGAATTATATCTATAGTTTTATGTTTTTTGATAATTGTATCATCAATGGTAATTTCAGCGGTATCTGCAAGTGCATGGACTTTTCCTACAGTCGTTGTAAGAAATAAAGATATAATAGCAAATATTGGTGAAAATGTTAATGTTGTGTTTGAGATTTATCATGAGTATAAAACAGAGAAGATTAATATTGATGTATACAATTCAAAAAATGAAGTTGTAGCGAGTTCTACGGATTTTTTTGATATGAGTGACAGTGACTATCAGCATTATAGTTTTACATGGTTTACAAAAGATAATCCAGCCGGAACATACAAGCTGTTGGCTACTATGGCTTATTTTGACGATGGTTGGGTACTTGCTCCGACAGATACTGAAGTTACAATTACATTAAAAGGCAACCAAGTCCCGGCGCAAGTTAAGACATCAAACACCGTTAAAAAAACTGTTACACCGTCGCCAAAGATTAAAAAAGCTGTGAGTGCAAAGGGGAGCAAGATTAAGGCTAAATGGAGCGCAGTAAAAAATGCTAAAAAATATCAGATAGCAATCGGCAGTAAAAAGTTTACAGTAAAAAAGACAAGCTATACATCGAAAAAACTCAAAAAAGGGAAGATTTACTCTGTGAAAGTTAGAGCTTATGCAAATAAAAAATGGACTAAATGGAGTAAGGAGAAAAGAATTAAAGTAATAAAATAAATCAAAGGAGCGGCTTCGGCTGCTCCTTTATCGCATTTTAGTATAGAAACAATATTTATGTACACTTTTGGTTGTGTACTTTGTACATTGGAATCAGAATAGTGAAAAAATGATGTACACTTTTGGTGCACTTGAAAAGGTGAAAAAGAGAGGGAAAGGATTTCTCCCTTCCCTCTGAAATCTCAGTATTTATGCTGCTTTTAGCTTAACCGAAATACCTCTTGAGAAGTCCCGCAAATCCTGCGCCGTGTCTTGCCTCGTCCTTAGCCATCTCGTGAACTGTGTCGTGGATAGCGTCGAGGTTCTGAGCCTTGGCTCTCTTGGCGAGGTCGAACTTGCCTTCGCACGCGCCTGCTTCGGCGTCAGCTCGCATTTTGAGGTTCTTTTCGGTGGAGTCTGTAACTACTTCTCCGAGGAGCTCGGCGAATTTAGCGGCATGTACAGCTTCCTCAAGACCGTATTTTTCGAATGCGGCTGCTATCTCAGGATAGCCTTCGCGGTCGGCAACTCTGGCCATTGCGAGGTACATTCCTACCTCTGTGCACTCGCCGGTGAAGTTGTCGCGCAGATCCTTGATGATGTCTTCGCTTACGCCCTGAGCCTCTCCAACAACGTGCATTGTGGCGTAGTCAGCATCAGCCTTGACCTCGTTGAATTTAGCCGCCGGAGCCTTACAAATCGGGCACTGCTCCGGAGGAGCGTCTCCCTCGTGAACGTATCCGCATACTGAACAAACAAATTTTTTCATTAAATTGTCCTCCTTATAATTATTTGTTTCAGTATAACATCATTTTGATTATTTGTAAATAGATTTTTGTACATTTTGCTTTATTCTAAAAACTTTCACTCTTTCATAATAATTAGTAATAATATGAAAGGGTGATTTTTATGCCGAAAATCTATCTGAGTCCGTCTTTGCAGGAATGGAATCCATATGTAGACGGCGGGAATGAGGAATATTATATGAACCTGATAGCCGACGCTATGGAGCCTTACCTCAAAGCCAGCGGGATTGAGTTTACGCGCAACAATCCGGAAATGTCGCTCAGACAGGCGATTAATCAGAGCAATACGGGCGACTATGACCTGCATCTCGCGATTCATTCCAACGCTTCTCCCGAGGCGAGTGCCGGCAGGAACAGGGGAGTAGAGGTCTACTATTATCCCACAAGTACAAAGGGTCGGGATTTTGCGGAGACTTTGGCGACGAATTTTTCCGAGCTGTATCCGAATCCCGAAAAGGTCAGGACTGTACCGACTACATCTCTCGGCGAGCTGAGGCTTACTAAGGCTCCGGCTTCGCTTATCGAGGTGGCATATCACGACAATATTGACGACGCGCGGTTTATCCGTGAAAATATCAAAGCGATTGCGCGTAACCTCTCGAAATCTGTCGCTGATATCCTGGGAGTTCCCTTTGTTGAGCCTTGAAAAAATTTTTATATTATAGTATAATATTATATTAGTTTAAAAAGGGAAGTGTAACTATGGATAAACTAACAATGGATCGTATAGAAAAAACAATGGAAAACCTCCGCAAAAACAATATGAAGCCGTTTTTTGTTGAGAAAAAAGAGGATGTTCTGCCGCTGATTCGCACTCTTGTGAACGAGGGAGATACAGTGTCCAACGGCGGTTCGGTTACTCTTAAGCAGACCGGCGTTATGGATGAGCTGAAGAGCGGACGATATAACTACCTTGACCGCTCAAAGGAGGGTATTACCCGCGAGGAGATCGAGCAGGTTTATCGCGCTTCCTACAGCGCGGACGTGTACTTTGCGTCCTCGAACGCCATTACCGAGTCAGGATACCTCTACAATGTAGACGGCAACTCCAACAGGGTTTCGGCAATACTTTACGGTCCCAAGAGCGTTGTGCTCGTATGCGGCTATAACAAAATCGTAAAGAATATCGAAGAAGCCGAGATCCGCGTAAAGGAGAAGGCGGCTCCGCCGAATACGGTTCGACTCGGATGTGACACCTATTGCGCCAAGACCGGAGAGTGCGTTTCGCTAAAGGATGACGGCCGCGAGATGTGCGACGGTTGCAGAAGTACGGATAGGATTTGCTGTAACTTTGTAATCAGCGCTCAGCAGAGACATATCGACAGGATTAAGGTTGTTATCGTTGGGGAAGAATTGGGATACTGATTTTGGTTAAAAAAGTAAAGAGTGTGACGCTCCACACTCTTTACCGAATTATCAGCCTTCGTTTTTCTTGTTTTGTCCGTTTTTCTTATTGTCGCAGTTTTTGTTGTCGCAATTCTGCTGATTTTTGTTCTGTGGGTTCTTTTTGTCCTGATTGCTCATTGAACTCACCTCCTTGATTGTATTTATTATTTACCGTAAATTATTTTATATTCGTATATATGGATGTTTTTTTACAAAGAATGGAAGCTTTGCTCAAAGACGAGTTTCCCGAATTCTTAAAATTCTATAATTCTCCCGATTCCTACAGGGGAATAAGGCTGAATACGCTTAAGTGCTCCGAGGACAAGCTCAGGGCGGCTTTGCCGTTTGAGCTTAGGAAAACGCCGTTTTGTGAACAGGGATTTTACCTGCCGGATGACGTAAAGTCTGTCGGCAATCATCCTATGCACCACGCCGGAGCTTTCTATGTTCAGGAGCCGTCAGCGACCTCGGCCGTCACTATGCTTGACGTCAAAAAGGGCGACAGGGTGCTTGACCTGTGTGCCGCGCCGGGCGGTAAAAGTACGCAGATTGCATCGGCTCTGCAAAACACGGGACTGCTTTTGTGCAACGAGATTGTAAGAAACAGAGCTATAATTCTTTTATCGAATATTGAACGCATGGGAGTGCGAAACGCCGTAGTCACAAACGCGAGTCCCGATGTGCTTTGCAAGAGACTTGAGGGATTTTTTGACAAGGTTTTGGTTGACGCTCCGTGCAGCGGCGAAGGAATGTTCAGAAAAAATGACGCCGAACGCGAATGGAGTGTGGAACACGTTAAAAGCTGTGCCGAAAGACAGCTTCGTATCCTGAACTCAGCGAAGGATACGCTGCGTCAGGGTGGTGAGCTTGTGTATTCTACCTGTACGTTTTCACGTGAGGAAAACGAGGGAGTTATCGAGAGATTCATAAGCGAGAATCCTGACTTTGAGTTTGTCGACAGCAAAGTCAGCTTCGGCAGGCAGGCTATGGGCTATGCAAGGAGGATTTTTCCGATGGACGGCGGCGAGGGGCATTTTGCCGTCAAGCTCAGGCGAAAATCGGAGGTTATGCCGTCGTTTACGCTTGATACGGTCAGAACAAAGATTGATAAAGATGTTTTTGAGTTTTATGACAGTGTTTTTGTTGACAGGGTTTTCGGCGAGAGGCTGAGAATCGAGGGCGGAAAAATCTATGCTCTGCCCGAAAATGTACCTTCGCTCGGAGGAGTAAGCGTACTTCGGCGCGGAGTACTGCTCGGCGAGATAAAAAAGAACCGCATAGAGCCTCATCACTGCGCGTTTATGGCCGCAAAGCCGTCGGACTGCGCAAGAAGCGTGGAGCTCGGCGACGAGATGATAAAAAAATTTTTGCACGGCGAGGAGGTTTCTGCCCGGAGCGAAAAAGGCTTCTGCGCCGTATGCTATAACGGAATCACGACCGGATTCGGCAAGGCTTCGGGCGGTACCGTGAAGAATAAATACCCGAAAGGACTGAGGACGCTGTGAAAAGGCTGTCGGATATCGGTACAATAAAAGAGATACTCGGACGTCACGGCTTTAGCTTTTCGAAGGGGCTTGGACAAAATTTCCTGGTGAATCCTTCGGTGTGTCCCAGAATGGCTGAGTTAAGCGGAGCGGATGAGGGCGTCGGAGTTATCGAGATCGGTCCCGGCATCGGCGTACTCACTCAGGAGCTGTGCGAGCTTGCGGACAAAGTCGTCGCGATTGAGATTGACAAAAGGCTCATACCTGTTCTTGCCGAAACACTCGGCGAATATGATAACCTCAAGGTAATAAACCGCGATGTTATGGAGCTTGATCTTAACCGGCTGATTGACGAGGAATTCCCAGGAATGAAAGTCGTAGTCTGCGCGAATTTGCCGTATTACATAACCTCGCCGGTTATTATGAAGCTGCTGGAGGACAAACTCCCGATTGAGTCGATTACCGTAATGGTGCAGAAAGAAGCGGCTCAGAGGATATGCGCGGGGGTCGGTACACGACAATGCGGAGCTGTTACCGCGGCTGTGAATTTCTACAGCAGACCGGAGCTGCTGTTTAACGTAAGCGCCGGCTCGTTTATGCCGGCTCCGAAGGTCGATTCGGCTGTGATCAGGCTTGATGTGTATAGCGAGCCCGTGTACAGGGTTTCGGACGAGAAAAAGTTTTTTGCCGTTGTAAAGGCGGCGTTCGCACAGAGACGAAAAACAATATTAAATTCAATAAGTTCGTCATTAGGACTTGAAAAACAGACGGTAAATGAGTTATTATTAGAGTGTAATATTGACCCGCGCCTGAGAGCCGAGAAGCTCAGCATGGACGATTTTGTTAATATAGCGGAAAGGATAAGCATATGAAAGAAAGAAAAGCACTGTATCTTGTAGCGTTGACGCTTTTTGTTCTGAGCTTTTTTTCGCTTGTCACTGCTATGATACTGCACGCTGTGCTGGGAGACAATCAGCTTTTTACCGTATTTTTCGCGGCGGGAGCCGGACTTGCGTCGTTTATAGGGATTATTTTTGCTTGTCTGAGCAAGACGAAAAAGAAGTCATAAGAGGATAAGAAAATGAAAAAGTATTCAGGATTTCAGAAAATGATGATAGTGATAGTGCCGATAGTATGTCTGCTGCTTATAGCGGCGATTGTTATGTGCTTTGCTATGCTGTTTTTGCCGATGCCCGGCGGATTCCTGTTTTCTACGGGCAACGCAACCCTGATAATGTCGCTGTGTTCGACGGCGCTGGCTGTAGTCGGTATACTGTTTGCGCTGTTTTCAAAGGGTAATGACAGCGAGGAAGATGAATCTTAATTATTTATATTTTTGGAGGTATATATGGATTTGTTACCACAGATTATCAAGACGGTTATTCTCGGAATAATTCAGGGACTTACTGAATTTTTGCCTGTTTCGAGCAGCGGCCACCTGAACATCGCCCAGCACCTTATGGGTATGGAGGAGGCGGGCTTGTTCCTTGATGTAATGCTGCATATAGGAACGCTCTTCGCTGTAATTGTGTTTTATCACAAGCTTATCTGGCGGCTTATTAAGGCTTTTTTTGCCTTGATCAAAGATATTTTTACAGGAAAATTCAAGTGGTCGAAAATGGACTCCGACCGCAACCTTATCGTTATGCTTGTAATCGGACTGATTCCGCTGTTCCTGCTTTTCCTGCCGATTCCGGGCACGGATATGAAGATCAAGGATCTGGCGGATATGTTTACGGAGACTAAGTTTTTCTTCGTAGTCAGCCTGTCGCTGCTTACAACAAGCCTGTTGCTGTTTATCGGTAATTTCTGTAACAAAAGAGTCGCTACAGGTAAGCATTTTAAGAAAGAAAATGACGACTACGAGGGCAACGGACGTACGCGCTATAATATACTCGACGCGGTGGTTGTAGGTATCGGACAGTGCTTTGCCGCGTTGTTTCCGGGATTGTCACGCTCCGGAACCACGCTCGCGCTTGGCGAGATGCGCGGTATCAACAAGCAGGCGGCTCTGGACTATACCTTCATCCTCGGTATACCGTCGATTATAGCGGCGGCTTTGCTGGAGATTAAGGATGTTGACAAAAGCTCTATAAATACCGAAACACTGATTCCGATTCTTTGCGGAGTTGTTGCGGCGGCTATATCGGGATACTTTGCTATCTGGCTGTTTAAGTGGCTGCTCAAAACCGACAAGATGATAATTTTCATAATCTACACACTGCTTGTCGGCGTAACTATCGGAATTATAAGTGTGTACGAGATTACTACAGGCACTGTTGTAAGCTTCTTTTAATGTGCCTTATTAAAATTTGGAAGTGTAAATTTGGCTAATACTAAAAAGCAAACTAAGAAAAAACCAACTAAAAAACAAAGCTCCGCGCGCAAAAAGTCAGCTCCCGCGCCAAGACAGAGAAACTACAGGGTTGAGGCGATAATATACGCCGCGGCGTCTGTGCTTTCTATGTTAATAGTTATTGTGCCTGGCGCGAGCGTGTGGTCTTTTATCAGAGGTGTTTTTTACGGACTGCTCGGTGTATGTGTGATTCTTTTGCCGATTGTTTTCGCGTATCTTGCGTTTATAACCGCGATGGAAAAGAACATCGCGCATTTTAAGACCAAGGTGGTGACCTGCGTCTTTATTGTACTGCTCGCCGAGAGCGCGGTATATTTGCTCGGGCCGGAAAGCCGCCATTATCTTGACGGCAATTTCTTCAGGGCTATGGGCCATCTTTTTGCCGACGGCTTCAGTGCCGAGACCTATTTCTCCGCGGGAGGCGGACTGCTCAGCGGTATTATCGGTTATCCGATTCTTATCGCCTTCGGTCAGGTTGCGGCAGTATGCGTGGTGGTCGTAGTGCTGGCGGCGTTGCTGCTTATTATTTTCAAGGTGTCGCTCAACGACATCGGCAGAGCGGCTAAGCATTTCGGCAGAGAGGTGTCGAATGTATACGAGCGTTCGGGCGAGAGAATCCGCCGCCGCAGACAGCCTGAGTACGCGGAGGATGACGACAGCGGATTTGTTATCACGGACTATACAGACAACAAGCCCTACGACAGTTCGATTGATATTCCGCTCGATTCGAAAAAGAAAAGCAAGAAATCTAAAAGCCGCCCTCAGAGACGAAGCAGTATCGACATAGACATAGGTGACGACAGAAAACCTGTAAACCATAAAGAGAAAACCGACTTTGCTCCGGCGGTCGACGCGGCGAAAAAAGATTATGTTGACGAGCAAAGCGAGCCGGAGATTGTATCGTTTAAGCAGAAGCCAAGGAAGAAGTCCAATGCCGCCAATACATCCGAGGCTACACGCAGGGGAGAGTACAAGTATCCTCCCGTCGGTCTCCTGAAGATAGCCGATAACTCCGGCCAGGACGGCGAGGACGAAATGCGCAACAATGCCCAGAAGCTTATTTCTACGCTTGAAAGCTTCGGCGTAAAGGCGACGATTACTCATATTTCACGCGGACCGTCCGTTACTAGATATGAGCTTCATCCCGCTCCGGGCGTGAAGATAAACAAAATTACCAACCTCTCCGACGATATAGCCCTCAACCTCGCGGCGAACGGAATCCGTATCGAGGCTCCGATCCCCGGCAAGGCGGCTGTCGGTATTGAGGTGCCTAATAAGATTGTAAGTATGGTCAGTATACGCGAGCTGATTGATTCGGATGAGTTTGAAAACAGCAAGTCAAAGCTCACCTGTGTGCTGGGAAGGGATATTGCCGGCAATATTATCACAACCGATATCGCCAAGCTCCCTCACCTGCTCATAGCCGGTACTACCGGTTCGGGTAAATCAGTGTGCGTAAACTCGCTGCTTATCAGTATTCTCTTCAAGGCTAATCCCGACGAGGTCAAGCTTGTGCTTATCGACCCTAAGATGGTTGAGTTCTCAAAGTACAAGGGAATCCCGCATCTTTTGGTGCCGGTTGTATCCGACGCTAAGAAAGCCGCGGGTACACTGGCGTGGGCTGTGTCGGAAATGCAGGACAGATATAAGCGTTTCGCGGAGTTCGACTGCAAGGATATTGACGGTTATAACAAGCTTATTGAGTCAAATCTTGAATATATGGCGGAGAATCCGCCCTATGAGGACGAGAACGGCGAATTGGTGGAGCCTAAGCTGGAAATCAACGGGCTGCCCGTTGCGACAGAAAAACTGCCGAGAATCGTTATAGCGATAGACGAGCTCGCCGACCTTATGATGACAGCGCCGAGCGAGGTAGAGGACAGTATCGTCCGCCTTGCCCAGCTCGCGAGAGCCGCGGGTATGCATCTTGTAATCGCTACCCAGAGGCCTACCGCCAATGTTATTACAGGTCTTATCAAGTCCAATGTCCCGAGCCGTATCGCGCTTAAGGTTGGCTCAAATATGGATTCGCGTATCATCCTCGATACCGGCGGAGCGGAAAAGCTGATCGGTCGAGGCGATATGCTCTATATGCCTGTAGGAGCTCCCAATCCGACTCGAGTTCAGGGTTGTTACGCTACCGAGGAGGAGATCGGCAGTGTTACAAGCTATGTTAAGAAATCATACTCCGCTCAGTACAACGCAGAGATTGAGGAGAAAATCAAGAGAATTGCCTCCGAGGAGCTTAACGGCGAAAAATCATCCTCTGATTCGGGAGGCATAGACGTCGACAGCAAAATGGAGGAAGCTATCAAGATTGTTATTGAGGCGGGACAAGCCTCGACCTCGATGCTCCAGCGCAGAATGAAGGTTGGCTACGCAAGAGCCGGCAGAATGATAGATGATATGGAACAGCTCGGAGTAGTAGGTCCCCACCAGGGCTCAAAGCCGAGAGAGGTGCTTATGACCTACAGCGAGTGGCTGGAGAGGAGTAATAACCTCGGAAACGAGGAGTAGTACATCGTACCCCTTTTCTGAGGGGTACCGATTGTTTTAGGAGGACAGATATGTTCCTGCCGGTTACACTGAAAGAAGTAAAAGACAGAGGATGGGATTGTGTTGACTTTGTTTATGTCAGCGGCGACAGTTATGTCGACCATCCTTCTTTCGGCGCGGCTATAATCACCCGTGTGCTTGAGGATAAGGGGTATAGGGTCGCGGTAATCGCTCAGCCCGACTGGAGATCCGACGACGATTTTAAGCGTTTCGGAAAACCCCGGCTGGGCTTTTTTGTCAGCGCGGGAAACATCGACAGTATGGTCGCTCATTATACCGTCGCTAAACGCAAGAGATCCGACGACGCGTATACCGCCGGAGGAAAATCCGGTAAACGACCGGACAGAGCCGTTACCGTTTACTGTAATATTCTTAAACGTATCTATCCCGATTCACCGGTAATTATCGGCGGACTGGAGGCGTCGCTCAGGAGGTTCGCCCACTACGACTACTGGCTTGACAGGGTTATGCCGTCGATTTTGTTTGACAGCAAGGCTGATATACTGACCTACGGAATGGGTGAGCTGCAAACAATTGAAATTGCAGACAGGCTCAGCCGAAATCTTCCGATTGAGGCTATGTATGATATAAAAGGTATCTGTTACAAAATCGCGACAAAGGACTATGTCCCGGAATCGGTAGTTGATTTGCCCAGCTTCGAGAGAGTGTGCGAGAGTAAACGCGACTATGCTATAGCCGCGAGAAAAGAGCTTCAGGAGGCTGATTCCGTCAGAGGCAGAAAGATGATCCAGCGCCACGGAAAGTATTTGTTGGTGCAAAATCCGCCTATGCCTCCGCTTAATACCGAACAGCTCGATTGGGTTTACTCTCTGCCTTATATGAGGTATTACCACCCGTCATATGAGGAGGAGGGAGGAGTTCCCGGAATCTCGGAGGTTGAGTTTTCGATTACACACAACCGCGGGTGCTTCGGCGCGTGTAACTTCTGTTCGCTCGCCTTTCATCAGGGAAGAGCCGTGACCGTAAGGAGCGAGTCAAGTGTTATAAACGAGGCGAAAAGCTTTCTTGATAATCCGCGCTTCAAGGGCTATATCAGCGACGTTGGAGGGCCGACCGCGAATTTCCGTTTACCTTCGTGCGAGTACCAGAAGGAACACGGACTGTGTAAGGACAGAAAATGTCTCGCGCCGTATCCGTGTAAGAATTTGAACGCCGACCACAGCGATTATATCAATCTGCTCAGAAAGCTTAGGAAAATCGACGGTATTAAGCGCGTGTTTATCCGAAGCGGAATCCGCTACGACTATTTCTTGGCCGATAAAAGCGATGAGTTCCTGAACGAGCTGGTTAAATATCACGTCAGCGGTCAGCTCAGGGTAGCGCCTGAGCACTGTTCTCAGGCTGTGCTCGATAAAATGGGCAAGCCCCGGATTGAGGCTTACAAGAAGTTTTCCGATATGTTCTATAAGGCGACTAAACAGGCGGGCAGGGATCAGTACATTGTGCCTTATCTTATGAGTTCACATCCCGGCTGTACGCTTAAGGATGCCGTGGAGCTCGCCGTATTCCTTAAGAAAGAGAAGATACATCCCGAACAGGTTCAGGATTTTTATCCTACTCCGGGTACGATCTCGACCGCTATGTTTTATACCGGACTTGACCCTTATACGCTTGAGGAAGTCTATATCCCGAAGAATCCCAAGGAAAAGGCTATGCAGAGGGCGCTGATGCAGTATTTTGTGCCGAAAAACCGCGAGCTTGTTTTGCAGGCGCTGAGGCAGACCGGCAGGCTCGACCTCGCCGGCAGCGGCAAAAACTGTCTGGTTACCGCTCCGAAAAACTATAAGCCGAAAAATGACCTAAAGAAGAAAAAGAAGTTCGATAAATATAAAAGAAAGAAAGGCAAGAAACATTGATTTGACAAACCATTTTATACATTGTATAATATCTCTATCTACGTAAAAGGAATGATAACTAATGGAAATAAAAAAGGTATTTAACGGTATCTGCGAAAAAGTAGAAAAAGCGCTGGAGCCTCAGGGATTCACTAAACAGAAGATTTCCGGAGGAGACAACGAGCTTGTATCCCTGTACACCTCCGAGAACAGCGCCTATTCCGTAGTATACTTTATGGATAAACAGCATATGGTTATGCGCCACTGCGCAATGACCGAGGACGGTCCGGATAACAACTGGCGTGTACTCGCCACATGGATGTTTGACCCTGAGACCGATACCCAGAAGGAGGCCGACTCAATCGCTAACGACTTTGTCGACAACTGTTCCTCGGCGGTAGCAATTAAAAGGCAGAAAAATACCAAGAAGAAAAAGAAAAAATCTGACGACGAGGGTACAGCCGATCCGCTGTTTTTGTCCAAGAGATTCGTGTCCTTGTTCCCGGAGCTTAAGGACGAGATCAAAGCGGAGGAGGACTGCTACTATCCGTTCAGAGGCGTTACCTTTACACGCGCCTCGATCGTGCCGAAGGTGAACGATTATGTAAGCCGCGCAAGCAAGAAGGATATCGAAAAGCTTTGTCAGCTTCTCAACACCCAGTACGCCAACGGTGACGCCGATACACGTTCGATAATTACAATCGTAATTCTGAACTCGCTTCCGGAGGATAAGTACGACGATGTGCTTGAATTTTTGGACGAGGATCTCAGCAAGGCGTCAAAGGCCGCGCTCAAGTTCAAGGGCAAAACCGTTAAGCCCGAAAAACCCAAGAAAAAGAAGAAAAGTATGGCGGAAAGACTCCAGGCTCACCAGAGGTAAAGAGTAAATAAAACTTTTTATAAATAACTATTGACTTTAAGTCCTTTATATGGTAAACTAGTGTTACCTCGTATAAGGGGCTTATTTTTTTGCGTCTTGATGTGTGCTTAAAGACGCGTCATAATCCCTTTGAGGGAGGCTAAATATATCCTACATACTAAACCAGGTTTAGTAAATACTACGGGAGGTGCCGTCAATGAGAGTTAAAATC
Source organism: uncultured Ruminococcus sp. (assembly GCA_902787145.1). Classification (GTDB taxonomy): domain Bacteria; phylum Bacillota; class Clostridia; order Oscillospirales; family Acutalibacteraceae; genus Ruminococcoides. The sequence goes on along the minus strand of CADAEZ010000015.1, from coordinate 7,422 downwards.
ACTTTGGCTTGTACAGAATGTAAACAGCGTAACTACAACACAATGAAGAACAAGAAAAACAGTCCTGACAGACTTCAGATGAACAAGTACTGCAGGTTCTGCAGAAAGCACACTCTTCATAAAGAGACAAAATAACGGAGGTAAACTATGGCTGAAAAGAATGCTAAAACAGCGAAGGCTGCAGCTAAACCCGCCAAGAAAAAGACTAACGTTTTCAAGCGTGTCTGGAACTACCTTCGTGAGTGCAAGGGCGAGCTCAAGAAAATCACTTGGACCAGCCCCAGGACAACAACACGTAACTTCTTTGTTGTACTTGCTGTAATTGTTGTCGCGGGATTATTCATTTTTGCTGTCGACAGAGGACTTTATGCTCTGCTCGGACTTGTAATGAATACCGCATCAACGTAAGATTCGTTCTTAAAATATACGAAAGGACGAAAGCTAATGGCAGATGGAACGCTTAGATGGTATGTTGTACATACCTATTCCGGCTACGAAAACAAAGTAGCCAATGACCTGATGACTACCGTGGAAAACCGCGGACTTCAGGATATGATTGTGGAAGTAAAAGTTCCAACCGAAATCGTAACCGAGAATAACGACGGAAAAGTAAAAGAAGTCGAGCACAAAATATTCCCAAGTTACGTTTTTGTTAAAATGATTTATACCGATGAGACATGGTATGTTGTCCGCAACATCCGCGGATGTACCGGATTTGTCGGTCCTTCGTCAAAGCCTGTGCCGCTATCCGATGAGGAAGTGTACAGACTCGGCGTTGAAAGCCGCGTAGTTGAAGTTAACTACAAGGTAGGAGATATGGTTCGTATTATCGACGGTCCGCTTGAGGACTTTATCGGTGAGGTAGACGAGCTTGACTCCGACAATAACTATGTCCGCGTTGTAGTGTCAATGTTCGGACGAGAAACACCCGTTGAGCTTGAGCTTAATCAGGCTGAGCCCGCGGACGATTAATTATGTAAGTAATGAGCTGATGCTTATTTACGGGATCTTTATGTTCCCGGTGGGAGGGACAACGTCCCGCAATTTACCACGAATTTTGGAGGTGCAAAACAATGGCTCAAAAGGTAGTTGGATTAATCAAACTACAGATTCCTGCCGGACAGGCTACTCCGGCACCACCGGTTGGACCGGCACTCGGTCAGCATGGTGTAAACATTGTCGCGTTCACAAAGGATTTTAACGAGCGCACAAAGAACGACAGAGGACTCATCATTCCTGTTGTTATCACAGTATACGCAGACCGTTCTTTCACATTTATTACAAAGACACCGCCTGCTGCTGTACTCATTAAGAAGGCGTGCGGAATCGACAAGGCTTCCGGCGTTCCTAACAAGCAGAAGGTTGCTAAGATTACCCGCGAACAGGTACAGAAGATCGCCGAGACAAAGATGCAGGATCTCAACGCAGGCAGCATCGAGACAGCTATGAGCATGATCGCCGGTACCGCAAGAAGTATGGGTATCGAAGTAGTAGACTAAGCTTTTCGCTTTTTGACTAAAAAATCCGGGTGGGAGGAATATCCGCTATACCACCTAATTATGGAGGAATACTGATGAAACACGGTAAGAAATATGTCGAGAGCGCAAAGCTCGTAGACAGAGATAAATTATATGATATTGACGAGGCTATCGCCACAGTCGTAAAGACATCTACCGCCAAATTTGACGAGACAGTAGAGCTTCACGTAAGACTGGGCGTTGACGGTCGTCACGCTGACCAGCAGGTCAGAGGCGCTCTTGTACTTCCTAACGGAACAGGTAAGAGCGTAAAGGTACTCGCTATCTGCAAAGGCGGTAACGAGGATCTCGCTAAGGAAGCAGGCGCTGACTACGTAGGCGCTGAGGATATGACACAGAAAATCCAGTCAGAAAACTGGATGGACTTCGACGTACTCGTTACAACTCCCGACTGTATGGGACTTGTAGGTCGTCTCGGTAAAATCCTCGGTCCCCGCGGACTTATGCCTAACCCAAAGGCCGGTACAGTAACTCCCGATATCGCCAGAGCTATTAAAGAAGCTAAGGCAGGTAAGATTGAGTACCGTCTTGATAAGACTAACATTATCCACTGCCCGATCGGTAAGGTAAGTTTTGGCGCGCAGAAGCTCCAGGAGAACTTTGACGCTCTTATGGACGCTATCATCAAGGCTAAGCCGTCTGCCGCTAAGGGTCAGTACATCAAGAGCTGCGCTGTAACTTCTACAATGGGTCCGTCCGTTAGAATCAGCCCGGCTAAGTTCTCAGTTTAATCTGAGCTAATCTGTATATAATTTTATATTATATAAACAATCGCTATTTCAAAGACAGCAGGTGTGATAGAAGCGCCGAGGCTCGCAGCCCTAACGGCTATGAGTTCGCGTGACAGAATCACATAATTTTGCCTGCCGAGGAATGCAGTAAATTGTATTTTACGTCTCCTTGCGTCTTTGCGTGAGGAGATTATTATATTCCTGAATTGGCGATTATCCAACGAAGCGCCGAGGCTCTGAGCCCTATAATAACGCCCGACGAGGACTAAGCTGCAAGAACACAGAGTGTTCGCGGCAGATTAGACGAGTTGAAGTTATTATAGGATCAGCGCAGAGCAACGAGGCGTGACATCGAAAATTTAATTACGGAGGTGAATAATTTGCCAAGTCAGAGCGTTTTAGAAGCTAAGCAGGCCGTTGTAGCCGAATTAGCTGAAAGACTCAAAAACTCAGTTATGGGTGTAGTTGTAAACTACAAGGGTATCAACGTTGAGGACGACACAAAGCTTCGTAAGGAGCTTCGTGAGAACAACGTAAAGTACACTGTTGTTAAGAATACACTCCTTAAGCGCGCTAACGATCAGGTAGGACTTTCCGCTATGGATAGCGTCCTCGAGGGTACAACAGCTCTCGCTACAAGCGACGAGGATTATGCCGCCGCGGCTCGTATTCTCGCAAACTTTGCTAAGGATCACGATTTCTTCGAGATCAAGTCCGGTTTTATGGACGGCGAGGTTGTAGAGCTTGATACTATCAACTCTCTCGCTAAGCTCCCGACAAGAGACGTACTCCTCGCGAATGTTCTCGGCGCGTTCCAGGCTCCTATCGCAGCATTTGCCCGTGTTATGCAGGCTGTTGTTGACGAGGGTGGTTTTGAGGAATGTTTAAAGAAGATGGCTCCTGCCGAGGAGGCCGCTCCTGCTGAGGAGGCTCCTGCCGAGGAGGCTGCTCCCGCAGAGGAAGCCGCTCCCGCAGAGGAAGCTGCACCGGCTGAAGAAGCCGCTCCCGCAGAGGAGAAAACAGAGGAATAATCCTCAATACTAAACTTTAAAATTATTACTATTATATGGAGGTAAATTAAAATGGCATCTGAAAAGATTACTGCTATTATTGAAGAGTTAAAAGGCCTTACAGTTCTCGAGCTCGCAGATCTCGTACACGCTGTAGAGGATGAATTTGGTGTAAGCGCTGCCGCAGCTGTAGCTGTTGCAGGTCCTGCAGCCGGCGGCGAGGCTGCTGCTGCTGAGAAGACAGAGTTCGACGTAGAGCTCAAGTCAGCAGGCGCAAAGAAGATCAACGTTATCAAGGTTGTTCGTGAGATCACAGGTCTCGGCCTTAAGGAAGCTAAGGCTCTCGTAGACGGTGCTCCTAAGACACTTAAGGAAGGCGTTTCCAAGGATGACGCTGAGGCTATGAAGGCTAAGCTCGAAGAGGCTGGCGCCGAGGTAGAGCTTAAGTAATTTAAGCTTACTTAATACGATTCTAAGCCGGTTCAGGTATCTGAGCCGGCTTTTTTCTATAGGAAATTACTCAAAAATTGTATAAGTATAAGTTGCTAAGATAAAACAATGAGTTCAGACAGGCGTTGTACTATGCTGTTTTTAGTAAATTTAAAAAAATCTAATTTTTTTCAAAAAAAGTGTCACAAAATCGCGCTTCGCGGGGTTATAGTATATAGAGGGGGTAATTATTATGAAAAGGAAAAATTCTATTTGCGTATTATTGGTACTTACTTTGTTTTTTAGTATATTTTGTATGTAACTGACGCTAATTTAATAAACCAATACGTTTGTGAATTAATCGACCATTTTCCGATTGAAGAATAGGAGCGAGAAATATGAAAAAATTATTAACAATTTTGTTTTCGATATTATTAATATCGCAGTCTTATTTTATTACATCAGCTGAGAGTGAAGCTAATAATGTTGAGTTTATGTATAAAGATAAATTTGACAGTGTGTATAAACCTGACAGTAACGGCGGATTGATTGATTACGACGAGATTTATTTTCACAAAGATAAAAACAACGATACAGACTGGGTTATGATACACGCGGACGGTATACATGATGAGGGCGGTTTTCAGTTTGGTATTTTCGGCGACATATTCTTTAATATCGCTATGGGATATTCATATCCGTTCGAATTCAATATCGGTATATATGACGTAGCCGAAGATAAGTTTTACGATCTGATTGACGCTTGGAATATGGATTATGATAATCTGCATGAGATTTTTTATGAAACGGCAACTTCTTCCTATATGAAAAGCAAGCGAAACTTTTGTTATGATATTATAGGCGATGTTGATAAAGACGGCGCGCTGACAATAAAAGACGCTACTGAAATACAAAAACACCTTACCGGAATGATATCATATAATTTTATTGATGAATTTAATGTTTCTGATATACTGTTGTTTTCGGATCGTCCACTTTACGAAAAATACGATGAAAAATATGGAATCAACATAAATGTCATATGGATTTCTGACTACAACAGCGACGGTAAGCTAAATATAAAGGACGCTACCGCGATCCAGAAAAAACTTGCGAAAATTGATTGCAACGTTTAAAAATTCCAATAATAAAATCACTCGTATTTATAATAATAAATACGGGTGATTTTTTTGAAATACACGTGTCTCACGCAGCTTTTGAGCGAGGATTTGCAGGCGCGAAGGTATTTTCTTTCTTTGCCCACCGAGTTGCAGCTTGAGCTCCACAAGCTCAGTATTCACTCCGCGCGGGAGCTTTATGATGCGGTAGATTGTGTGAACAGAGGGAATAATTACTATCGCGGCTTTGAAAACCGCTCGTTTTATTTATAGTCGGGTGTCCCGACAGCCGGAGCCGCCTTTGCAGAGCATTAATTGCGATAAGAGTTCATCAATAGCGGGTTCTGAGTTTTGTTTTAACTATATATTTTAACGAATTAGTACCCCTTAACAAAGGGGTACTCTGTTTGTCGAAAAAGAAGTTTGGTTTATGTTACATTTGTAGGGGATGGCCTCCGTGCCATCCCGTTCCTATCCGATATTGCTTATTAATTCGCGAATGCGACAGAGAGGGTGCCGTCTCCGGCTGAGGAATGTCCCTACAACGCTTAATCCGAACTACTTCTATAAATTAGTTTTTCTACAGTCTGAGTACCCCTTAACAAAGGGGTACTATTATATTTAATTAAAAATCTCCGCCGGAATCGCTATCCATTCTCTTACGAAGAAGGTGGGGTAGCAGATGAGCCCGACGCTGTCCTGAATCGCGTTTACGGCATAGATTTCGCCCTTAAAGCCTTCCTTGCGCGCTATCATCCCGGCTCTGAACTGATGATAGCTGTCGGTGACAATCGCTATGTTTTTATTAAGATTATTGTTATTTATAATTCTTTTAGAGAATCTTATATTCTCTCGTGTATCGGTGGATTCATCCTCGAGGTAGAATACGTCATCGCCTTTTTTCAGGTTGTTGTGGATTGACTGGGCTTCACTTACAGGCTCGTCGGCGCCCTTACCGCCGGATAAAACAGCGTTGACATTTTTGTTTTCGTCCAGATACTTCTGCGCCGCGTTAATTCGGTTCCAAAGTACAGAGCTTGGTCCCCAGGGCTTGACCTGAGCTCCGAGTACGATTACAGTCGGGTTTACACCTTCGGGAGCGTAGGAGAACATCGAAGTACACATTATTCCGCTTATAACTGCCGCGTAAATGCCGAAAATCGCCCAGCACGCCAAGATTGTCTTAAATACAATACGAGATACCTTTTTGCTATAAAATCGCTCTTTGAGGCGAATATAAGCATTTTTGAAGGCGAATCGAAAAATCAGACAGGCGCAAATCAAAATACCGAGTATGTTTCCCGGATTAATCACCCGGAACATCAACGTCGGCAGGATGAACCAAATCAGGAATACTATAGAAATTATGCTTATTATTATTCTGAAAACGGTTTTCATAGTTATATCTTTCTAAGAATATCTTCCAACGCAAAGAATAGATTCTGTTATACCTACAAGTATAGTTGTAAGGATATTTACTCCGAGTATTGTCAGAATCAAAGTCTTTTTATGTTTTGTTTCGTTTTGCAGCGCAAAATATACAATCGGGATTTCGACGAATAAAGTCAGAAGTAAAAAACAGCCGTTAACTATTCCAAAATTTACACGACTTAGAGTTTCAACATTCCATGAGGGATATGGTTCAGGATTGCTTAACTCAATTAAAAACGGCAAAATGAACGAAACAATGTTTGCGCTCGAAACCGCAATAATGACTTTGATGTTTTTCTTGATTCGCGGAATCAGCTTTATTGCAAGGATTTCTATAATAAGTGTTCCGGCAATTGTAAATGGTAATATATCAATAGGTCGTGTTTTTGAAATCCAATACCAAGATGAGTTAGCGTAAGCGGTTATTGATGTAGCTATGGCAAACATAAATCCCGATAATACGCTTATTACTATTTTCTTATTATTTGTTTTCATTTCCTTGTCCTTGTTCCCTCGTACAGTTTATCCTCGTCGACAGGTACAGCCCTGCCTTGCCTCAGACTTTCGGGAACATCGAGAAAACGCTGGTTTTTGCTGCCGCGAAAGAGAAGCATAAGGCTTTTCTCCTCCAGAATAAAGGGGCCGTCAACCAGGTAGTCGAGATTTTCGAGCAGACGCACCCATTCGGGATGTTCATCTTTGCCGGCCATAAGCTGCTCGAAGGTATAGCCGGAGTAGCTCATTACGTTTAGTCCGTTTTTGTGACATTTTTCGGCGAGCTCGTCTAATGCTTCGGCCTGACAAAACGGCTCTCCGCCCGAAAATGTCAGTCCCTGCAAAATCGGGTTTTTCAGCGCGATATTCAGGATCTTATCCACGTCGCCCGGATGTCTCGGCTCAAACGCCCAGGTTTCGGGATTGTGGCAGCCCTTGCAGTGGTGGGGGCAGCCTTGTGTGAAAATTGTCATTCGTATGCCGGGGCCGTCAACGATACTCTCGCTGACGACCCCGGATAAATTGAGCTTGGTTCCCATATTATACTGCTTCGTCGCAAAGCTCGCTCATATCAACGCTTTCGCCGATAGCGTGCTTTACTCTGTCCTCAACTTCTTTGCGCTTGGCGTCGTTGAAGCGGTCGAGCGTACCTACGAGGTAGCCGGTGATT
>CADAEZ010000014.1 GCA_902787145.1 uncultured Ruminococcus sp. | reverse complement strand
CAAGCGTTGTCCAGAAAAAGTCGGCGGAGGTCGAAGGAGATTGTATCCGCTTGACGCATCCGTCAAGAAGCCGTAGCTGACCGCCTTCTCTGATATATACCGCTACATAGACGGAATCGTGTCCGGTCGTGAGTGAAAGATCGCTCCATTGCTTTTTGGCATTCAGACCATAGCCCTTTTTGTTTTTGACGATCATCTGCGGGTTTTCGTCGGCGATTACCTTTCCGATATTGAGCGGATTATGGTCATATTCCATATAGGACGGGATGTCCTCCTCAGTAAGATCCTCGTGAATCTTGCTGCCCATTACACGCTCATATCCCATCAGACCGTAACCGGTTTTGGGATCCTCCGTAACCTTGAATACAGAATCTACGGGCAGGCCGGGTACACATATCGTATAACCTGCCGGGATACCCGAGATCGCGCCGAAGCCGGAGGTGGTGAATTGTACATCGTCAATCGTACAACCCGGTACAGTGCCGTTTTTAAGCGCGGCAACAGTATTACGTGAATAAGGCAGGTCTGTTTCGATAAATGTCTTTTGCTCGGAATCAAAGCAACACAGCTTTTTATCGGAAGAAAGGACAAAATAATGGTACATATTCGCCAGCGGAATCTGATCCGCGGGAACTTTGATTGATGAAAGAGACAATCTGAAATTGAAGGTTGCGGGATCGTCCGTAATCTCGTTGTCTTCATCATCAATCAGCTTTTTGGTAATAAACAGATCCTTGATAACATTCTCGTTAACAAAGTTATCGAACGAAATGCTCGGTCTTAGCTCCGCGGAGCCCGTCTCCGAAGAATAACTGCGCAAATCGCCTTTTATCTCGACTCTTTCCTGAGGCACATCTTCCCCGTTGATCGTAACATTGCCGTAAACCGAGCTATCGACGGCACACTCAACGATTCTGTACGTAATCGTGTTATCGGGGAATGCTATCTCGGCGCTTCTGGATGGGTTTATAAAATATATATTTTGATATGCCTGTTCTTCCGTAAAGCCCGGAGGCCGGTACATTCTGACGAAGTTTACAGGTTGGTTGGAGTTCTGATAAGTTACAGCGACATAATCGTCATCGTTGCCCAAAAGGTGCTCCTCACCCGGTTCACCGTTAGGACCTTCGGGGAGAGTGTAATAAATCTGGAACGGATACTCGAGAAAGTCCGTATCAAGATACTCGGCTCCCTCGCCGCTGACCGACTTTGATACAACGACGTGTCCGGGGGTAACGGACGCGATATTGAAGCGCATATGCAGGTTGGACGCGTTAGCTCCGCGCTCCATATAGAACACCTTCATAGTATGGGTGGAATAATCCTTGAATATATTCTCGCCTTCGTTAAAATACTCAGACAGGTATTCGTTGAGCTCAGCCTGACTCGCGCCGGGATGCTGAGCAAGATAGTTGTCGGAGAAAAGCTGTCGCAGAGTGGAATGGCCCATATTACCGTGAATACTGGTTCCGTTTCTGTCGAAATAGACGTCGCCCGTACGGAAATTGATGGTACCCATCTGAGCCGAGTGAGTACCGCCGAGGTCGAGAATCAGCTGACCGTCAACATACAGCCAGAAGTCGTCGTCACCGGTGAATTCAAAGATTATATCATGTCCCCAAGCGTCCAGACCTGACGGCGTCTGTACGAAGGACGCCTCCATCTCCATACCGAAATAGTAATCCGCGTTTGCGGGAGCTTCTGTCTGAATAAGATGAAGCTGTTCATATTTTCTGGGATCATCCTCTGCCAGTCTGCCTATATCATCATACGGAGAAGTGAGCGAGGAATAAAGATTCTGCGAATTGTTTTTCGCATATACGCCGGGCAGGATTGTATCATACGGGTAGAACTGACCGTGCTTGAGCGAATTAGCGTCTCCTCGCCTGTCGTGAGTACCCAATTCATGGTACAGAGTAAAGTTTGTCTCTCCGTTATCGCCGCTGTTCCAACTGACGGTTCCATCCTCGTTATGGTGCTTGAGCGTTGCGAAGTTCTGGGAACTGTCGAATTCAAAATATCCGCTCGATTCATGTACCCTCTCGAGGAACAAATGATTGACATCCCTCGCGTCGGCAAAGGCGTCCGCAAAGTTTTTGTTGGTAGGTGTGGCTATGGGATAGCCGTTATCTTCCAGATTAGAGCTTAGAAGCCCTGTAATCAGCTTACCTGTGCTTCTGGTGCCGCCGAAATAATCCCATGTGACGTCGGCACCGTCCGCGGCTCCGTAAGTTTTGCCCTCATGCAATCCAAAGTTGACCATCTTCATCTTGATGCCAAACTGATTATTATCCAGCGTCGGAACCTCGTGAAGTCTGTCGCTGAGGTTCAGCTCCTCCAGCGTCGCAAAATAGAAAGGAATGGATGTAGACTCGGAACAAGGCTCGAGCGCTGTCTTGTCCGCATTAGGACGCAAGCCGATATAAGCGTATCTGGCGTTATCCCACGCGACAATCTGGCTATAGAAATCACCATTTCTTCTGCCGGGCATATTTATGCCTATGGTATTCTCAGACAGTACCTGATTATCGGTCAGCTGAGGAGCCAGGTATTTTTCCGAATAAGGATTATATAGTTCATAATAATAGTTTGGTTGCTTGGTTACAGGATCGAAATACTCGGTGAACTCCCACTCGAGCGAGCCTGTGTCGTCACCAAGCCACATAATTTTGCCGCCCGACGCATAGCACGGATACAGAGATCCGTCGCGGTCGACCGCGTACATATCATAGCGCAGTTCATCCTCGTTCCAGATACGCACGTATACAATTACCTTCTGTCCGTTCGGAATATCGGATACGCTCACGCGGTCTGCCGAGAAGGTAATCAGATCGCCGTCCTCCATCGACGCGCGGTCAAGAAGGTTCAGCCATGTAAAGTTGTCGCCGGCGTCTGTAGTAACGCTGAAACGGCTACCTCCCTGATCCTGAGCCCTGGGCTGATAGGTAACATAATAACCGTTTGACACAAGCTGAACGCGATGATCCGAAGAAACATGCACTTTGAATTTTCCCGCGTTTGCCGGAACGGATGTAGTCGATAAGCCGTTGCTGTCGGCGCAAAGATACTGAGTTCCCGACGGTGTGTTGACCGACACGGTAAACTCTTCTCTGGCGGGATCATAGTTGAATCGCCATTGATCTATCTCATTATCTTCATCTACATAAAGGATACGGTTGTTGCCCTCAGCCGTCAGCACGAGCTTGATCAAAGAATGTGTATCGCCCTCAGCCATCAGCGCGTTACCGATAGTGGAGCCCTCGGCGTAATGGAACAATCCGTATGGCTTTTGGGTCAGCAAATCGAGCGCGTCGGTATCAATGCCCTCGGAGGTAGCGTACTTTATGTAAATAGTAGAGTTTGCACTGTTCTTATTGTCTGTATAATAACGGATTCCGTTGCCGCTTCCTGAATGCTGGAGCCATCTGTTCTCGCCGTCTTTCTTGATATAAAACGACCTGCCGGACAGTGTTACAGAGATATCCAGCAAATCCGCTGCTGTTGTAGACAGCTCGATGTTGTTTCCGCCTTTAGTATGCAGGTATTTCTTGACGCCGTTAACATAAGTATACAGCTTAAGTTTGTCTCCGGCCTCTTCGAAAAACCATACAGACGCCGATAATTCGCTTGTTACCTCCGAAAGTACACCATCACCGACCACACGGGAGGAAAAATACTTCGGAGTAGAGCCGTAATACATTACGAATCCAAAATTAAGTCCGTCATAATCTGTGAGTTCATCGACGGTTTTAGCCAATTCGCCATCTGTTCCTTCACTGTTGATTTCGACAATTTCGTAGATACTGAAGCCGGTCGCGTAAAAACCTACCTTGCCGTCTTCGACGGTAAAGCGCTTGACCGTTTCGCCGGAGCCGTTATCGGGAATATGTATTACCGAGATAATGCCGCTGTCGGTAATTGAGGGATCGCTGATTTCAACATAAATAGGATAACCCTCAGCGGGCTGGAAGTCTCCGTCCTCGTCATTGATAGAGATATCATAAGCCGCAAGAACAGAAGTATCATCGGCAGAATCATCCATATCATCGGTCACGTCAGTCGCTTCGGCATCAGCGCTCTTAGGCATCATACCGTTAAGTGTGATAGTGACGTCAGACTCGGATTTTTTCGGGGTGAGTTCAAGACTCCTCTCCATAAGCTTCGGTGATGTTTCCTCAGTCGCCGAAATCGTCATTGGCATCATAGAAAACAGGATTGCCGCGGCGCATACCACGCAAATCACATATTTGCAAAGCCGCGGAGCGCATCTGAAAAAGGAGAGCAGACATACTACTGCCTCAGAAAAAAACTTCCTAAGCAAATTCATATGTAAACCCTCCTTTCGGTTATATAATTTACAAAAAACTTTCTCACACCAAAGTACGTGTGATTTTTTCAGCCATTGCCCGCGCAACGCAACTGAGCAGGCAATAAAATTTTGACTGTTAATTCGATTGTTTAGTTCCGCCGATCAGCCGTTCGGTCGAAATGTAATACATAACAGACAGCATAAACAGACCTCCTGCCGACAATATACAAATCAAAAGATAGATATCCAACATACTGTCGTCGCCCGTCTTAGGCCGCGAGGTAGGCGGTTTTTTCGGAGTCGACGTTGGCGACGCGGTATCACGCTTTTTTTCGGACGCGTCCGACGGTTTTTTTGACTTTGCAAACCGGCATTTGTCAGGCTTATAGTTGCTGTCAGCCTTTGTCAGAACGACTGTCGCGGACAAATCACCGCTTTTGTCCGTCCTTACAGCTACACTGGCATTATAATACACAGGTGAATAATATGAACCATTCTTTGTTTTAACTTGGATCCTATAATTATAATTGCCCGGTTCGGAAGAACTGATATTTATATTTTCTGTCGAGCCCTTACGCACCTCGATGGAGGATGACTCAGGCAACGGACAGTTGACTTCTGGAATTATGACCGCCGTGCCGCCGCCTTCGATCTCAACCGGGATCGAAACGGATACATCCTCTGCCGCAAAGGCAGGGAATGAAAACATACACAGCGTGACAAGCATAAATACGCCTGTCAAAAAATAAATTGTGGCTTTCTTCAAGATAAATTCACCTTCAGGTGCTTGTAACTTTAGTTAGTTTTTTAATTACTTACTTAACACGCCGAACACGAGCATTCGCTCGATGTTTTCGGCGGACTGGCAGGTCGACAGGGCGATAATATGCCCCGGATTCTGCGGTTCTTTAAATATAGCAGCTTTCTTCTTAAGATAATCCAGCAGCTTTTTGTTGGTAGTGTTCGGCGGATCAAAGATGATTTCTTCATCCGCGGGAGCCTTGGCCGCGGAAAAAAATGTAATACTGTATTCTTCTCCGCCTACGGTGGTCAGCTTACCGGTTTGGTGGGCGGAAAAATATTCAGGCTTGATAAACTCGTCCAGCGCTCCGAACATAGCGCCGTAGTCCATATGATGACCATACAAAAGAGAGTACGCGTCATTGAATTTGCCGTCACAACGGCTGTCAAGAAAGATACTGCCTGACAGAGAGTAGTCTCCGTAAGGGTCTTTGTTCAGATATTCGGAGTTGTTTTTGCCCTGCATAATAGGGTAATCAATGTTTGTATCGTCCACGGTCAGCCACGCTACAGCGTCATCAGAGAGCTCGCGCAGCACCGCGGCATCCTCTTTACCGTGGGGCTTATACTTCAGCACGCTTTGGTCGTTCGCGTTATAGTAGACCATAACGGCGTCGATCATTGCGTAAACACAGATAAGAAAAAGCAGGAGAGATACAATAAGGACAATACGATCGATACTTTTGTCGACAATTCTGATCGCTTTATTCGGCATCGTATCTCTCCTTTCTTCTTATAGTACTATGTTTTCCCGATATATCTCGGGAACTTACCTCAACTCGAGCAGAGGATTATTATTTCCGGATTAAATGATTGGCAAGATCCGCGCGGTAATGCCAATCCATCAAAAATTATTCGTCTTCGGTGTTCTCCGGATTTTCTTCATCATCTTGCTGATGATTATTTCAATAATATGTTCTTCTGCGCTTTGCCATGAAAAAGATGATCAGCGCGCCAAACAGGAAGATTCCGATAGCAAACGGAGCGATTGTCAACAGAACGCCTGTTGGGATAACGCCGGTACGGTCATTGGTAAAACCTGTTTTGATATCGGCGGTGACGCCGGTCGCTGTGTTAACAACCGGATCCTGATATGCAGTTGAACCGTTTGTCGCCTGCGAAATACCATTGGTTGAAACATAGTCCTCTTTTAACTCAGACAGCTCATACATATATCCCTCAGGCAGACCCTTAATGGTTATATACTGACCGTCCTTGAGATAGAAATACTCGGTAACAACGCCGTGAGAACCGGTAGTTATTGTTGACGGATTCGTCATGCTGTCATAAACGGTTGCCGCTGTCTGAGTGGGAGATGCCTCGGCAGAGGTAAGATCAACTTCATAAGTAGTATTTGCCTGAGCGCCGTTGATAGTGAGAGTGAATTTAAAGTATTTGTCCTTAGAACCCTGGTTACCTGTAACCTCTTTACCAAAGGTGAATTCGTGAGAGGTGATCTCGTTGACAAAACCGCTTGATTTATCAGGAGCAGGAGAAGTATCCGCAGCAACAACTTCAGTTGTTTCATGCATTACATAAGAGCTGACCTTAAGAGTGCCGCTGCCGTTTTCATCCTCAACATAAACGTCAAGATAACGTGTTCTGGCAGTTCCGGTGGTCTGAGTATCATACGAAACAGCCTTGTTGTCAGCATTGGTGCTCTCTGTGATCACATATCTGTAGATACCGGGCTGGCTAAACTGAACGCTCGAAAAATCTACAGTTACGGTTTTCTTTGCGTATTTCTCTCCGCTGTCAAGAGTAACCTCGTCAGTACCCTGTATTGTGTTGTAGGCTGTCTCGCCGCTCGCGAAAGAAGCGCTGCCGATAGTAGGAGTACCTACACCGGCGATAATAGCAGGCTTGTTGTTTGTGGTATCTGCTGCAACGGCTGAACCCGGAGCAATCGCATAGTTGAATGTGATTGCAGGAATACGCGCGTCAGAATCAACAATCAGGAATTTGTTAAACGAAAGTGAATTGTCACCATTTACGGCAGTATAAGCCGAGCCGGAAATGGCGGCGATAGACATGATTAGCGCGGTTACCATGAGGATCGCCATAATTTTTGTAAATCTCTTCATAATAATTTCCTCCTTTTTTATATTGAAAAGATTTTATATGCAATTTAATTGCTTACTGTGTTTGTTCCCGCGAATGGCGGGATTATCCAAAAGGATAGCAGGCAAAATCAGAAGCCTCTGCGCCGCATTGTCAGCAGCAGCGTACCCTGAAGATCGCCTTTATCAACCGCGCCGAAGCTGCGGCTGTCATTAGTGTCCTCACGAAAATCGTTGAGGATAAATACCTTGCCCGGAGGTACAGTATAGGGATACTTAATCTCGGAGCCGGTTGCGCGATATGTAGGATAAAACACTTCCTCAACAGTGGCGTTGCCGTTGACAGTGAAACTGCCGTTTTCGGCAATATCAACAACGCTGCCCTCCATAGCGATGACCCTGCCGACAGTAGTTTTGCCGTCATGCTGATACATCACCGCCGCGTTGATATAAGGACTTTGCAGTCGAAAGCTTATCACCAGATCACCGTCGCGCACCATAGGATGCATATTATTACCGTAATGAATCGTAATACCCAACACAAAGGTAAACACTGCCCATATAGCCAGCACAATTGCAGCTATCTTAATCAGCACCCCTACAGCAAGCTGCTTGGTAGTTTTCTGCTTGCGGTAAGGCTTGCCCTTGGGCTTTTTCTTTGTAGGACGATCAGGCTTATCGGTTTTTTTCGGCGCCGTAATCTTTGCTTCCGTGTTTTTGTCGTCATTATCCGCGGTTGATACTGTTTTATCTGACATATTATAAGAAATGTTTTCTTCTTCCAATAGACACCACTCCATTATAAATAACCATACTTTCTAACATTTTACCACAAAATTATGCTCATATCAAGACATTTTGTTGATTTTTTTGTTCTTTTTTACAATAAAGAATAAAAATCACGATTATATTAAACTTAAACACAAGAAAAGCGCGCCTGCGGCACGCTTTTCGCTACTCATCGCTCGTTCTGATAAGCACAATTGTTATTTTACCCGATATGCGGCTACGACAAATCTGCCGTCATCGGTATGGTAATAGCAGGTCGACAAAAACATTATCTGCTGAGGATACTTGGGAGTTTCATTCAGAGAAATCAGAGAATTACTTCGAACGTTTTCCAGCACTTCGTCATATTTGTCCTTACTCAACTCCCCCACCGACCGATAATACGCGAATTCGTTGGAGTCCTCCGGCAACAGCTTTGTCTGGAAAGCGGCAAATACGCGATACACTCGGTTTTCCTTTGGCGTTCGAAATACAATATCCTTATGCTCCAGCGCGAAGCTACCGCTTTTGTAGCTGTCAAGGCTACCGAACATCGAACCGGAATTCATATTATGTCCGTAAATCACAAAAGCGTCCGAATCGGCGTCGCAACCCTCGCCGATGAACAGCGTACCTGAATAGGAATAGTTTTTGTCAAAATCATGGTGAAGATAAAACTCCGGATCACTTTCGGCTGATTTCATTACGGGATAATCAATCTCGGTGTCTTCGATACTGAGCCAGCCGACAAAGTCGCTGTTTTTCTTAGCCAAAGATAAGATAGAAGCGTTTGTTTCTTTATCGGCTGAATCGAGAATTTCCTGCGCGCCGATATCCTTGATTCCGGCTTCTTCCTTGATCAACTCAAAACCTCTCGATTCCTCTGACTGGGGAAGATAAATTCTAAGCGCCTGATACCCGGCAAAAACGAGTATCACTATCAATATGACCGCCAGCACATTATATAAAACAGGTGTTTTTAGTTTTTTACGCTTCACTTAGGTTACCTCCTATCCCCTATATCTTTCTGAATACTATTATACTGTAAAGAATCATTATTTCAAGAGTAATTTTTTTCTTACGGCGAAATTATAATCTCCGCTCTCAGCACAACTCGCGGAAGAGCAATGACAAGAAAGAAATTAATTTTTGGGATAAAATCCCTGAATTTTGTCAATTCTGCCTTTTATGTTAGTAACACGGCTTACCAGCAGCCCCGACAAAACTAAAAAATATCTATCATTGTGAAATTCATATTTATCATTTGCCTTTAATCAACGAATCTGTGGTCTGTCCCTTTAAGAAAGGTTTCTATCTATTCACCCTCAAAGCCTTTGAACAAAGAAGAGGGTACCATATCGGCACCCTTCTTATATAATCTTAACTTTTACAGTCTTTAAGACAGATTTAGAGATTATTCAGCTCCGTCAGAGATATCTTCGCCGTTGTATCTGAGGCAGAGCATTGTATAATCGTCGAACCTTACCGCTCCGTTTACGAAGCCTTCTACATCATTTTTCATATTTGATAGTGTTTCTTCAGGCGAGGCGGACGAGTCATTGTTCAGCGAATCCACCATTCTGTCCATACCGAACTGTTCCTCGGCCGAGTTGGTAGCTTCGGGGATACCATCGGTATACAGGAATAGGGTGTCGCCCTTTTTGAGAGTAAATTCGTAATTTTTGTATTTTGTACTCTCGTACCCTCCGACCACAAAGCTGTGGTTATCCTTAAGCACCTCGTACTCTCCCCCGTTGCGGCATACGGCAGGATACTCGTGGCCGGCGTTGGATGCTATGATTTTTCCGGTCTTTAGGTTGAGGATTCCGAGCCATACAGTCACGAACATCTCGGCGGTGTTCTTCTTGCAGATACGCTTGTTTACAAAGCTGAGTATTTCCGCCGGGGAACCGCCCATAAGAGTCCTGTCGCTTATAAGGATTTTTGTCGCCATCATATAAAGAGCCGCGGGAACGCCCTTGCCGGATACATCGGCTATTACAAGGGCAAGGTGGTCATCGTCCACCATAAAGAAGTCGTAGAAATCTCCGCCGACCTCCTTGGCGGTAACCATCGAGGCGTAAACGTCGAACTCTTTCCTGTCCGGAAAAGGCGGAAACACCGTAGGCACCATACTGTTCTGGATCTGATTAGCGGTATTAAGCTCCGCCTTGGCATTGGCCGATTCGCTCGAAATCTTCGCCTGCTCCAGCACCATATGATGTCCGTGCTTTGCGATAAATACCGATATAAATGCGATAATAGTAAAAACCAGCAATCGCGGCAAAAAGCCGTGAAGCATAATCCTTGCCTCCGCGGCTGATGTATCAAATCCCAGAGATATCAGAGTAGCGCGCAGTCCGTCCTTGAACACAACCGTCACTCCGTCCGCCGGAGACGGAAAGAAGTTCAAGTCCAGAACACCGTAGAACACTGTCGACAGGCTCGCCGCCGCGAGCATCAGTACCGACAGAATAGACACGATAACGGTAAAGCCCTTCGAAAAATACCTGCCGGAAAGCAACACAGGCAGTACCATTATGAGTATTACGTTGTGGTTGAGCACGCTGAACAGTCTGGTGCATACAAGCAAAAGCGATATAACCAGCACGTACTTCAACCAGCGCTTTCTGCCCTTGAACACTATGTAGAGCGAAATCGGAACAGCAAGCTCGATAAAGCCCTGGATAGCGAGGACGTTCATAATATGAGAAGATATTGTAAAAATCCCCGCAAGGTTCAAAAGCCACGACGCCGCAAGTATACAGGCGCAGGCAACTTCTACCATTACAGCAAGACGATTGGCGGCGTATTCGTTCTGCTCAAAAACCGCCTTAGTCTCCTCGGATTCATAGACTTTAAAATACGATTTTATTTTATCCCACATATTACTGTCCCAATGTTTTCTTAATCATCAGGATGTTTTGACCATTTTCGAACTTATAGTCAATCATATCCATTGATTTTTTTACAAGGAAAATTCCCAGTCCGCCGATTTGGCGTTCCTCAGCGCTGAGTCCTATGTCGGGATCCGCGTTTTCGAGCGGATTAAAGGGTGTACCGTTGTCGATAAAAGTAATGATAACGGACAACGGAGACTCCTCTATCTCAAAGCGCACGGTAGCCTTGCCGGTTTCGGGATTATAGGCATAACGCGCGATATTGCCGAACAGCTCGTCTATCGCGACGTCAATCTGTATCTCGGCCTTCATCGGACAGCCTATAGCCTGTAGCTCGCTGTTGATAAAATCAGTAACTGTTTCTATGTTTTCAATAGCTGCTTCAATAGTTAATTCTTTCATACAAACACCTATTTTTTAAGTAATTTTCTAATACCCAGCGCCGCCGCAGTACCCACTAAAGCGAGACCCGCGAGCTTTACTGCGCTTTTTCGTACAAACGGAACATTGAGGTTGAGCTCGGTATATGACGCGTGAATCATATATTTCAGGATCGGATCAAGCAGCTTACGCTGTTTCCTCAGTATGTCATAACTTAGATGAGGCTCCTGCTCCAGTATCATTGTCGCGCGGGTCTCGGAGTTGAACTTATCCCACTCCAGATCTTCAAGCGATGGATTGCCGGTTTTGGCGAAGCCGGCCCAAATGTTCATTATCTTCTCGGACAGTTTTCTGTCGGCAGGAGCTCCGGTATAGATAGTCTCGTCGGTATTGCCGAACACATAGGCAAGCTCTACGGCGTGACACGCTCCGCGGAATTTTATCAGGGACGGCTCGCGCCAGTAGTACATATATGCGTTTCCGCCGTTATTTGAATGCAGTTCCGCCTGTTTTATTGCCGGCAAGCGGAACATAACCTCGTTGTAGAATTCCGCTATGCGCCACATACTGTGACCTTTCATTCCGGAGATAAACTTGTCGACTCTCGCATTGTCGTGCCTGGACAGCCGTTTCATATCGTTTTCGAACTTTACCGGGATACCGAACCTGAACGGTACTATGCCGCCCAGCTCACCAATCCAGTAGTTGAGCTCGTTGGAGTTTGTGCCGATAAGGAAGTCAATGCCGTCCGTCGCGCCGTCGGCATAGAGCCGGTAGGGATCCTCCGGAATCAACCTGCCGTCGCGCTGGGGAAAGTTGTTGTCGAGGTCAAGATGAGCGTTAAGCGCGATGATCTCGTTCTCGGACATCCTCATCAGGTCGCTCATACGCTTGATTTTGGCGCCCTTTTTCAGCTTCATTGTATAGTCGCGGCATTCGGCCTTGGAGTAGGTCAGGGCTACCGAGCCGCTCTGGGCTATCACACGGTTAAACAGTCCCTTCGCCTCCGGTATTAGCGGGAGCAGCGATACACTGCCGCCTCCCGCGGATTCACCGAATATAGTAATGTTATCGGGATTGCCGCCGAATGAGGTGATATTCTTTTTTATCCACCTGAGAGCCTCAATCTGGTCGAGCAGACCGAGGTTGGGAGCGTCGGGATAGGCGTCTCCGCCGTCGATATAACTCAGATCGATAAAACCAAGAATGCCTACCCTGTAGCCTACAGTAACCATAATCACGTCGGGATGAGCCTTGACAAAGTTGTGACCGTCATACAGTGGGTCGGCGGTGCCTCCCCAGCCGTAAGCTCCTCCGTGAAAAAACACCATTACGGTCTTGTCTTTGTATTCCGGAGAGCTCCATATGTTAAGGTACAGGCACGCCTCGCCCTTGGGATAATATGAGGCTCGCTCGCTGTCTATCTGTGTCTGGACGGGGCTTTTGCCGTTGTAATATGCCTCAAAGATCCTGTCGCTGTCCGACAAAGGCTCGGCCCTCTTCCACCTGCGCGGACCCACAGGCTGTTTAGCGTACGGTATACCGCGAAAGGCAGTTATTCCGTCTTTGCTGCGTCCGACAAAGGTACCGGTGCGGCATTTTACGGCGAGGCTTTCGTCATAATCACCCACGAGCTCGTGGTTGATACCGAAGCTCGCCCTGATTTCGTCTTTTGATGTACTCATCTCTTTCTCCTGAACATACCCTTGACCAGTTCGAAGAAGTTTTTCTTTTCGGAAAGTAGATTTTTCAACTCGCCTATAGTGACATCTTCGCCCGCATCCTGCATAGCGAGAGCTTGGGCTGTGGACGTAAAGATATCCTTGAACTTATCCATACTCGAATCCTCGTAGCGGCTCGCGGCGTAGTCTATCATAAGCACAAGTCCCTCTGCGCCGTCGAGGATTTCCATATCAAGTATTGTCTGGGAGGCAGCCTGATTCTGTCGAATCTCGATAGTCTCGACGTCCATCTCTTCCAGTCCGCCCATATCCCTGATATCCTGCTGGTACAAAAGATAGGCGGTATCGTCGCTTACAACCTGCCTGTCTTTTTCAACATAGGGATAACAGCTATGCTCGATACCCTTCTGTACCTGTTCGTGAACACTCTGGAAGGCGTCGCGCAGGAGCATATCGTTTCTAAACCTCAGACCCACGGGAAGATCCCTGAACAGAAGTCCAACAGATGACATACTCTCGACATCCTCACGTCCGTTATAAATCCACGACAGCTTTATATCGTCCTTATTGTTATATACCGCAATCGAAAGCGCCGCCGCTGTGATAAAGAACTCGTTGCGACTTATTCTGTAGCGCTTTTCGACAGTCTTCATTTGTGTCTGTTCTATGCCGATAGGAGCGAATATCTCGCCCATTTCGTTCTCGCGGGATTCGCGGTCGGTACGTGGGTAGCTGGACCACTCAATACCGTCATAGGTCTCCTCAAAATACCGCTTGCTCTCCTCGTAGAACTCGGTTTTGTTTTCGTTCTCACGCTTTTGCAGCATAAGATAGTAGTAGTCGGGATCAGGCTGCATACCCATATAAATCTTGCCGACGTTGCCCATAAACAGCTTCAGTGATGTGCCGTCAAAGAGGGTGTGATGTACGTCAAAGAAGATATAACCGTTCTTCTCGGTTTCGAACACACGACAGCGATATAGGCTTCCGCCGATTATCTTGAACGGCTGCACGAGGGTGTCCTTGATACAGTCAAACTCGAACTCGGAGGTCTGCTCGACAACTATATCCTTGATGATTTCGGGAGTATATTTCTGCACAATGTCGCCGTCGAGGTTAAATCTGAATGTAGTGAGTATCGCGGGATGGTTCTTTATCGCGGTCTTAAGAGCGTCGGCGAGCTTGTTCATATCGAACATATTCTTGTCAACCTTCAGCATAGAGAAAAGGTTGTACATAGTGGACTTCGGCGTATATAGCTGATAGTCTACCATATAGAGCTGTTCGGTGGTGAGCGGATGCTCCTCCTCCATAGCTCTGGCGTTCTTTATTTCGGGTGATTCGCCGTCGTCATCGATGTGAGTTTTCTCGTAGAGCGCTGCGATTTTCTCGGGTGTACGTCCGCGGAAAATCTCGCCCGCGTTCAGTCCGGGCAATCCGGTCTCTACAATAAGCTGAATCGAGGTCAGTGAATCTCCGCCCAGCTCGTAGAAATCATCGTGGATACCGACCTGTTCCAGCTTAAGCACCTTTGCCATAGCGGAGCAGAGCTTTTCTTCGGTATCATTAGTCGGAGCGGCATACTCGCTCTTGAAGCTCTTTGTATCCGGCTCAGGCAGGGCAGCCCTGTCCATTTTGCCGTTAGGCTTGAGCGGAATGTTGTCTATCTTGATAAAATATGACGGAATCATATAGTACGGCAGGCGCTTGGCGAGCTCCTCTCGAACCTTTGCGGAGTCGAACTCGACATCCTCGGTATAATAGGCGCAAAGATAGCTTTTGCCGGTATTCTCAAATCCCTTGGCCGCCGCCCACTTTATACCCAGAACCTTCTTGACCGAAGCCTCGATCTCGGCGGGCTCGATACGGTTGCCGTTAATTTTTATCATATCATTGGAGCGTCCAAGCAGGACGTAGTCTCCGTTCTCGTTTTTACACGCAAGGTCGCCGGAGTGGTACACTCCGTTAACAAATGCTTTTTCGGTTTCCTCGGGGAGGTTGATGTATCCGCGCACATATGGGTTGTCAAAGCACAGCTCGCCTGTGTCGCCGTCCTCTACCTCGTTACCGTCCTCGTCAAGCAAGTAGATTTTTGTGTCTATTTCGGGCTTACCGATCGGACAGGTGTCGTACGCCTTGTCAATCTTGAACACGCCTACGGCAAATCCGCTCTCGGAGGCGGCGTATACGTTGATAAGCTCGACGCTCTTGTTATATAGATTGTTAGCCGGTTCGCTGCCGACAAAGAGCATCTTGAGGAAAGGTCCGGTCTGGTTGCCGAGCATACGCACGTAGGACGGCGTAAGGAATGTAACCGAGATTCGCTTTTCGATAAAGAACTTCTTTAGCGACATAGGATTCTTTATTGTGGAATATCCCACAACATACATCTTGGCGCCGCATACGCTGAGAAGCTGAAGGGTTACCAAAACTGAGGCTACAAAGTTCATAGGCGCGAGGAGGGCTACCCTCTCCTTGCCGACAAAGGGGTTTTTGCCGTTAATTTTGATAGACTCAATAGCGAAGCTCAGGTTGCCGTACTCGTGTAGTACGCCCTTCGGATTACCCGTAGTTCCGGAGGTGTAAATCGCGTAGGCCGCGTCGTGTTCATTGACAGTCTCGTGACCCGAGAGCGGCTTGGCGGACATAATATCCTCCCAGTTGTCGGAGCAAATCTCCAGCCTGCATCCGCAGTCCTCGCGGATATAGTCGATTCGTTCGGGAGCGTAAGTGTCCTCAACCAAAGCCCACGCGGCTCCGGCCTTCCAAATACCAACCATAGCGACAATCGGCAGTATTCCTCTCGGAAGATTTATCAGCACAAAGTCCTCCCTGCCTATTCCCTGCTCCTTTAGATAACCGTAAACACGCTCGCTCATATCATTAAGCTTGGAATAAGTAATACCCTTTGTATGAGCCTCATCATACAGCACAGTAGCGTTTGGCTTGTCATTGGTGTATTTTTCCAGAATTTCAATAATGGTCATCTTATCACCTAATACAGTATTCAGCCTTATACAATCGTAAGTATCTCGGAGAAGCCCGTTACCTCGAAAATATCGTTAACGATTTCGTTTACGCCGGTAATCTTCATCTCACCCTGAGTGTTCATAATCTTCTGCAGGGACAGGAGCACTCGCAATCCTGCCGATGAGATGTAGTTGAGGCCTGAGAAATCAAGAACCAGCTCCGAGATTCCGTCGAGTCCGGACTTGATCTCGCTCTCAAATTCTCCGGCGGTAGCGGTGTCAACTCTGCCCTCTACGCTTACAAATAAGGTGTTGCCTTTTTTTTCTTTGTTAACTGTCATATTTATGATCTCCTTTATATAATTTATAAATTTATTGTCAGGTTGTTAAGCTCCATTGTATTGAGATAGTTTACGCTTTTCGCCATTCCGCAGACCATACGTATACCGATATTGGCGGTAGGATCATCGGATTCGTGGAGCTTTATCCACTCTGTCGGGTCAAAAAGCTTGCAGTTATCCCGAAAACGGAGAGTCCAACCGTTTTCAACCTTCATTACTCTTATGTCGATGCTGTGCTCCCTGCCGTCCGCAAAGCCGAACTCGACAATATTATTACTGAGTTCCTCCACAAACAGCGGAACCAGAGTCGAGATTTTCTTGTCGGCGTTTTTACCTGAACAGAAGTCCTGAACCTCCTCGGACGCGGGGATAACCTCGTTTTGGGCGGTGATACTAACTTCGAACAAATCGTCACTCGCTACTCCGAACGGTTCCTTAAGGAACAGATAGTCGGATATCGCAAAGGGCAATCCTCGCTTGGTGACAGCGGCAAAAACAATTATGCTGATGAGGGTCAGCGCCTCGCCGATCAAAAAGCACAACCACACCGCGTCGGTCTGTAAAATACCCGCCAGCGCCATTGCCGGAGCTACCATATATACAAAGCCCTGCAAAAAGCAGAATATATTGGTGAGCAGCATCCGCCTCATACCCTGGGTGTAGTTTACAAATACGATATTGACACCGTAGAGCATTATGCTGACAGCGTAAAATCGCAATCCCCTGGCCGCGAGAGCAACCATCCCCGCTCCGTCAGCCGAACCGAACACTCCGGCTATCATATCCGCGAAAACAAACAGCATTACCGACAGGAAAAAACCGATTACCAAAGCGGTCTTGACCGCGGTTTTTACAAGCTGCAAGGCTGCCGACCTATCCTGCTCGCCGAGCACCATTCCGGCAATCATAGCGGTGGTAAGTCCCACGCCTATCATAATCGAAGATGTAAAATTGAACACTGTGTTCAAAATTCCAAACGCGGCCACAGCTGTACTCGAAAGCACCGTAGCTACCAGTATACCGTTGAGCACCGCGTTACGCAACATTGCGCATACCGAGCCCATCGCGGAGGATGAACCGGTTATCAGTATATCGCAAAAATCCTTTATACTAAGTCCCTTAAACGAAAAGCGGAAAATTATATCCTTTTTCGTAAAATGCAGCAGCATTATAATCAGCGCTACAAAATAGCTGATCGAGGTCGCAAGGCCCATACCGAGCATTCCGCCGTGGATCACGAGCGCGTTGAGGATGTCGCCGGCTATATCGAGAACTGTCATCACCACAACAGCCACCACTACCCTGTTCGGGTCGCCGTCGAGACGCATAAGCGAGTTAAACTCGAACAGCAAAAGCAATGACGGAAACGCGAATATAAGTCCAAGCAGATAGTCAGACACAAGCGGCAGCAGATGTGCCGATTTACCCCTTGCTCCGAGCAAGACGCATACATTGTCGCGGAAGCCACCGAACACAACCATCATTATCACAGAAATAATAACAGTTATAATCATACACATCGAGAAAGCGTGCCTCGCCCTGTCGGACTTACCTGCGCCGAGATGCTGGGCGCATACAACCTGAGCTCCTGTCGCCAGAATTCCGCTGAACGCTGTAGCAAGGTTTATAACCGGCGTAATCAGTCCGTAAGCCGCCATACTGTCTTCACCCAGAAAGCGTCCGATAATGATACCATCGACTACGACGCCCACCATAGTGGCTATCGCGGCAGCTATAATACTTATAACAGAGCTCCTGAAAAGCTTACTGATTATTCTTCCGTTACCTTTCACTTTTTCACATCCTAGCGCTATATGTTAACATTCTATCATAAAACTGAATATTTTTCAATCAAAAATGTTGATTTTTTTAACGAGATGGCACAAGAAATTGAGCTTTGCGCTAATTTCGTGTTGTCATCGCTCGTTTTTGTGCGACGAAAAATGAGCAGACTATATACTTTATTATCCTATCCGGTTAAAAAATATCGGGACTGCGCAAATAACAGTCCCGATATTATGAACATATTCAATTAATTCAATTCGTTACCGAGGGATAAGACTTTCTGTTTGAACTTCATTGAATCAAGCCCCAAGCCAAGTATGATAAACAATACCGCGCCGGCGAGCGCCTGTACAAGATTAGGCAAAAGCTCGGCAATCGCAGCGGCCGTATCGTACATAAGCATATTTGCCACAAAATATCCGCCGAGGGTTATAAGCGTAGACGGAATCAGCGCCATAATAACCGGTACGCTTAATATTCTCTTTGCCCTGTCGCTGTCCCTGAGCGCAAGATTAACAAGAAAGAACGGCAGTACGTTAAGAGATTTTATAATCGCTGTAGGCAGCGCCCAATGCGGATATCCGGCGATCAAATCCGCCATAGCTCCGCCGATAGCGGCCGAGAAAAAACCGAACGGTCCGGGTAATACGGCGGCCGCGGTGTATATCATCGAGTCTCCGATATGGATATATCCGAGCGGAGCCGGAATCTTTATAAACGCTGTGGTCACAATCGTAAGCGCCGCGAACATCGCCGTAAGAACAGCAAGCCGTGTGCGTATCTGTTTAGTCATAATATTCATCCTTTCAATAACCTAAATGCCTATCAATATAGTAGTCTAATTATACAACAGTAAAAAGAATTTGTCAAGGGATAATAAAAGTTATCAGTGATTAGTGACCAGTGGTCAGTGAATGACGAGTAGACAGAATCCATATATCATTATACTTCTATACCCGACATAATTTGTATGCAAGCTTCGCTTGCGGAGCATAATAATCCGATCGGGAAACGGACATTTCTCACAGAAACTTCTGACTGCACGACCTTCACTGATCACTGATAACTGATCACTGATCACTCAAAAAAAGGACGCCGCTTTCGCGGCATCCAAAAATACCTTTATCCAAAGAAATAGTCGTTGTCCGATTCGCTGATTTTTACTTCTTCGTCGTTTCCGTTATCCCGCGCGAAGAAAAAATCATCGTCTGTCATGGGCGCTTCGCCGAGCTCGTCGTGATCCTTATCATCCGAGAAGTACACATCGTCGCTCGTCGTAAGCGGAGCGTCGTCCTCAACATTACCGGCATTTTCGTGAGTCGCGAGAATCTCGCTGTTAGAGGCAACGATAACCTTGCCGCTTTCGCTGATTTCAATTTCCTCTTTGTTTTCGTTGAAAAACAACTCCTCCTTTGACGCGCGGACAATTCGTCCGCTTTCGTCTCTTTCGATATTATTCTTCTTATCGCCGGAGAAGGCTATCAGCCGTATAATCTCAAAAACCAGAAATACTGTTTTAACCAGCAAAAACAATATCACGCTGAACAGCACAATATAGCCGAGCACAGTGTTGTACAAATGCAGTCGGAACACCAGGAACAAATACGATAATCCGATTGCGTACTCAACAACCGTCGCAACCTTCGGCGCTATAATAGTCAGCGCCAAAAGTCCGAGTATACCAATCATCCACATCACAAGCAGGATTGCCCTGCTCTGAGAAAATATCGGATGAATTATGCTTAGTATATGTATATTAAATCGTCCGATTAATACATTTATAGGGATAAAGAAAACGATAAGCGGAATAATCTTTTGTCCAAACAGCGTATGCCACATACCCATCGACTGCTTCATGTCGCTGATTTTTATCAGGAATTGCTCCAGCGGACTTGGCGTTACGTCGATTTCACTGTTCAGGTCTTTGTTTATCTCATTGTTTTCCAAACAGAACCACTTCCTTTTCGCTAACGTTATAATTTTAACACAAGTTCAAAATAAACACAACAGAAAAGAGTCAGATTATTTATAAATTATAACTCAACAAGGGGGTATCCTTCGACACCCCCTTGCTTTTACTTAATCTTGATTTTTGCCGTAACTGTTGCTCCGCCGGAGAAGTATTCCTTCGTTCCCGCAGCTTTTACTTTGATTTTAACCTTATAAGTTCCCTTTTTGAGCTTACACTTTTTAATTACAACAGCGCCCTTGGCGTTGATTTTAAGATACTTATAAATTGATTTTGTTGTACCCTTTTTGACAATCTTATAGCTGAGCTTACCCTTTGGGTTCTTAATTGCCAGAACTTTCACCTTCTGGCTCTTTTTCTTAAGCGACTTAGCCTTGACAGTTTTCGACTTGGGTTTTACGATAATTGGATTCGACTTTTTAGCGCCGCTGACCGTAGCGTTGTCAGCGCTTACTTTAAAGTCAAAGCTGATAAAATGTCTGCCGCCTTCGAGCGTAGAATACACACCGCCGCCGTAGCTTGCGCGCAGAGAATAGGTGCCGATGGCTTCGGGCACGAATTTGTCGGTATATACGGTGTTAAGGTCGGCCTCGTTAACCGTAAATATATAATTCTTTACAGTTACACCGTTAAAGGCGATTTCCGCATACATTGTGTTAGGCTTGTTGGTGACCGCGTTTTCGGGCAGCAGATAGGCGATCATCTTAAGGTCGATGGGCTTGCCGGTAGTGTAAGCGCCGCTCTCCGTCGGAGAAAGAACGTCGAAGATTTTCTTTCCATCGTCTGTATACAGATTCGAGTTGCCGGGAGCGCTGGGCGTATCGTCGATGACAGGAATCTCGATAACGCCGCCTGCGTTGGCGGTCACCGGAGCGATCATCAATACGCTTAGCAGCATAATCGCGGATAATAAAAGACTTATTGATTTTTTCATAATTTACCTCCAAAAATTTATTGGCTTTATTATATCATATTTATAAATGTATTACTGCACAAAGATTCGGCGTTCGTTTTGTACAGATTGTACAAAGAGAAAGTCAGATAAAATACGTCATCCTGAGCGGTTGCGAAGCAAATTTCGCGTAAGCGAAATAGTCGAAGGACCCCACTACGAAAGATGTCGGCTTCTTAGCGCACAGTCCGGCCGCTATATAGAGGAAGGGGATCCTTCGATTCCGCTACGCTCCACTCAGGATGACGGCGAAGGATCCTTCGATTACGCTCCACTCAGGATGACGTTTTTCCGCAAAAGAAAAAGTCCGCCGAAGCGGACTTTCTTAACCTTTGATTATATTTTTAACCTCTGCGAGAGCGTCTCTGATTTTAGAGATGTCCTTGGCGCCGGCCATAGCCATATCTGGCTTGCCTCCGCCGTTACCACCGGTAACCTGAGCTACGGCGCGGACGATTTTGCCTGCGTTAAAGCCCTTTGCAAGAGCTTCCTTGCCGACTCCGCAGGAGAAGGTCGCTTTTTCGCCTTCGCGCGAGCAAAGCACAACTACGGAATTCTGGTTTTTGTCGAGGCACATTCCGGCGATATCCCTGAGCTGACCGCCCTGGACGTCTTTGAGCTCGTATGTAACGACAGTAACACCGTTTACATCCTCGCTGTTTTCCATGATTGAGCCAATCTGAGACTTGGCGAGCTTGTTTTTGAGCTCGGCGATTTCCTTGTCCTTTTCCTTCATCTGCTCGGCAAATCTGGCAACTGCCTGCGAAAGCTTTCTCGGATCGGGAATCTTGAGATATTCTGCCGCCTCGCCGATAAGATTTACGGCGTTGTTTATGTAGTTGAGGATTCCCATACCTGTAAAGGCTTCGATTCGCCTTACGCCGGCGGCTACGGAGCCCTCCTGGCGGATTTTGAACAGACCTACCTTGGCCGTGTTGTCGGTATGAGTACCGCCGCAAAGCTCAACCGAGAAATCTCCGGCTTTTACAACGCGTACAACATCGCCGTATTTTTCGCCGAAGAGAGCCATCGCTCCGAGCTTTTTAGCCTCGTCAATCGGCATTTCCATTGTCTCTACCGGGATACCCTCGAGCACGATTTTGTTTACGAGGAGCTCTGTGTCTATGAGCTGTTTGGCGGTCATAGCCTCAAAATGAGTAAAGTCGAAACGCACGCTCTGCTCGGTTACGAGCTGACCGGCCTGCTCAACGTGTGTACCGAGAACCTGTCTCAGCGCTGCCTGCAGGAGGTGAGCGGCGGTATGGTTGCGGCGGATAGCGTCCCTGCGGTTTACGTCGATTTTCAGTTCGATTTCATCGCCTACGGTAACCGCGCCGCTTGTTACGGTGACAGCGTGCAGGTAGATACCCTGAGCGTCCTTGGTTGTATTGTCAACGCTGATAGTTGCGTCCTTAGCGGTAATTTCGCCTGTATCGCCGATCTGTCCGCCGGATTCGGCATAGAACGGAGTAGTGTCTGTTACGAGAATCGCGCTCTCGCCCTCTGTAACCATATCCACCCTCTCGCCGTCGCGAACCAGAGCGAGCACCTTGCCGGAGCAGGAGTTGTCGGTATAACCGACAAAGTCAGTCGGACTGATGTCGGAGAGGTCGGTAGTGTCGGAGATCCACGCGTCAGCGCCGGCGTTCTTACGAGCGTCACGGCTGCGCTTTTTCTGCTCCGAGAGCAGCTCGCGGAAACGGTCGATATTTACCTTTATACCGGATTCCTCGGCAATCTCGCGTGTGAGGTCGATCGGGAATCCAAATGTATCGTTGAGCTTGAATGCGTCCTCGCCGGAAATCACCTTCTCCTCATTTTGCTCAATCATTTCGTTGAGCAGAGCGAGACCCTGGTCGATAGTTCTGGCGAAGTTTTCCTCCTCAACCTTTATAAGCTTTGTGATAAAGTCCTGCTTGTCGCGAAGCTCGGGATAAGCAGACTCGTTTTCTTTAATTACGGTGTCGCACACCTTATACAGGAAGGGCTCCTTGTAACCCAAAAGTCTGCCGTGACGGGCTGCCCGGCGAAGAAGTCGGCGCAGCACATAGCCCCTGCCCTCGTTGGAAGGCATTACGCCGTCCGAAATCATAAATGTAGTTGAACGGATATGGTCGGTGATTACACGCAGAGATATATCGGTCTTGTCGCTCTCTCCGTATTTTACTCCTACGATATCGCTGATGTGCTTCATTATATTCTGAACAGTATCGACGAGGAAAAGATTGTCGACGCCCTGCATTACGCACGCCAGACGCTCCAGTCCCATTCCGGTGTCGATGTTGGGATGTTCGAGCGGAGTGTAGTTGTTATGACCGTCGTTGTCGAACTGGGTAAATACGAGGTTCCAGACCTCCATATACCTGTCGCACTCACAGCCTACTTTGCAGTCAGGACTGCCGCAGCCGTGTTCCTCGCCCCTGTCATAGTAGATCTCGGAGCAGGGTCCGCACGGACCGCTGCCGTGCTCCCAGAAGTTATCCGCCTTGCCGAGGCGAACCATATGGGATTCCTCTACTCCCACCTGCTTTGTCCAGATGTCATATGCCTCGTCATCGTCCTGATATACAGATACGTACAGCTTCTCCTTTGGGATTTCGAGCACTTCGGTAAAGAACTCCCACGCCCAGGCAGTAGCCTCTTTCTTGAAATAATCACCGAAAGAGAAGTTGCCGAGCATCTCGAAATATGTACCGTGACGGTCGGTCTTGCCTACTTCCTCGATATCGGGAGTACGAATACATTTTTGACAGGTAGTTACCCTTGTTTTCGGAGGGGTAATCTCGCCTGTAAAATACTTCTTCATAGGAGCCATACCGCTGTTGATAAGCAGCAGGCTGTTGTCGTTTTTCGGAATTAACGGAAATGAGGGAAGCCTCAGGCAACCCTTGCTCTCCATAAAGCTGAGAAATTTTTCTCTCAGCTCGTTAAGTCCTGTCCAATTCATTTTATACACTCCTTGAATTAAATTAGAATTATAATTTACTATTATGATAATGATGAGCGGATAGAAATACGCTTCAATACCCGACAAAACTCATTATTCAAAAACTAATTATCTGTTATTCTTTTTTTCCTTATAACCGAACCTGCCGGGATATGCGTATCGGTTATCATTGTCAGTTTTTCCATAGCGTGAGGAGCGGATTCAACCTCATCGCCGTCGGAATTTATAAGCATCTTGCAGACTGTATTGAACGGAACTCCGCCCGGAGGCAGAACATCCAGAATATCGCCTGTCAGGAATTTGTTGCGCTGGGTTATATCGCACACCTTGCCCCTGCTGCCCTCGCAAAAGGCTACAACGTCGTAGTGACGTATGTATCCGCCGTTCGAGGTTACCTGGCCGGGCTCGCCGCCGAAGAAAAAGCCTGTGTTGTACTCGCGGTGACTGATTTTTTCTGTTTCTTCCCTAATCCAGTCCGGAAGCGCAAAGCCGTCGGGATTCTCAAAATACGCGTCTACCGCGTGACGGTAGGCGTTGGTGATTACAGAAACATAGTAACTCGACTTTGCCCTGCCCTCTATCTTAAAGCTGGATATCCCCGCGCTCACGAGTTCGGGAATGTGCTCTATCATACACAGGTCGCGCGAATTATACAAAAAGGTTCCGCCGCTGTCCTCTTCGACCGGGAAGAACTGACCCTCGCGGTTTTCCTCAAAGAGGTGATACTTCCACCTGCATGGCTGGGCGCAATCGCCGCGGTTAGCGTCTCGGCCGGTCATATAGCTGGAAATAAGACACCTGCCGGAAAACGACACGCACATCGCTCCGTGCACAAAGGTCTCGATTTCGAGCTCACGGGGAGTTTTTGCCCGCAGGTTCTCTATCTCGTCAAGACTGAGTTCACGCGCCAGCACCACCCTGGAGGCTCCGAGATTATACAGAGCGTTCGCCGTGAGGTGGTTGGTGACTCCGGCCTGAGTAGACACGTGCAGAGCTACACCCGGCGCGTATTTTTTGGCCAGCTCCATAACGCCGATATCAGCGATGATAAAGGCGTCGACCCCCGCGTCCCGAGCCATCATAAGGAAGTCGGGCAGACTGTCGGTTTCGTCACCCCGCGGCAAAGTATTGCACGTGAGGTGAACTTTGACATTGTTATTGTGCGCGAATGAACACGCTTGTTTTAAATCATCATCCGAAAAGTTTTTTGACGCTGTTCGCATACCGAACTGCTTACCCGCGAGGAACACGGCGTCGGCGCCGTATCTGACGGCGGACTGCAGGCACTCCATATCGCCCGCGGGAGCCAAAACTTCGGGCTTGGTCATATTTATCACTTCTTAATCAATCTGTGAGAGGTTATAGTTCTGCTGCCAAAGGTTGGACGCGTAGTACGGCTTGCCGTCCTTGTCGTGACAGAAGTAGAGGTAGTCGGTGTCTTCGGGATTAATAGCCGCCAGAATCGCCTCTGTACCGGGGTTGCAGATAGGTCCGGGGGGCAGTCCCCTGAACTTATATGTATTATATGTCGACTTAAACGTCTTGAGCTGATCCTTTGGAACAGCCTTTTTGCTTCTGTACGGATAGTACTTTGTGGAGTCGAGGCCGAGCTTTTGGACGCCGGTGTTGACGTCGGATTCCAGTCGGTTGTGAAGAATCGAGCTGATTACGTACATATCCTCGGAATCAGCCGCCTCAGCCTGGATAATAGACGCCAGAGTGAGCACCTTGTTGAGCGAGAGATTCTTGTTCTTTTTAATAATGTTGCTGATATTCTGTGCCTTAGAGTAACCCTCGACGTTCTGATCGTTATAGATACGGGTCTCAAAGTCGTTTAGCATTCTTGTAATAGTGAGCTTGGGGTCTTCGTTATGATAGCACTCGTAGGTATCGGGGAAAAGATAACCCTCCAGCTTATAGTAACGCTTGTCGGCGTTCTTGATGGATTTCAGGAAAGAATAATCCTCGTCAAAATAATCGGAATTACAAAGCTCCAAGAATTCCTTTGTATCGGGGAGGATATCCTTTTTGACGAGCTTTTCGGCGATTTCAACTACGCTCATACCCTCGGTGACAGTCACCTTGACGATATCCTTACGGTTCTGCATAGACTGGAGGTGGTTTATAATCGCCTCATAGTCCATATTAGTCCTCATCTCAAACACGCCCTGGGAAAAATCATCCTGGTTCTTGGTGAGCACAGCGTAGAGGTTGAAGAACTTCTCCTCTCTGATAACGCCCTTTTGGTAAAGAGCCGCGCTGACAGATTCAAGATTGGGGTTTTCGGGTATGCTTACCGTAACCTTCTTCTCATCAGGACGGTTGAGTCCCATCATATCGTTGATGCCGACCATAAGGAACATCGCCAGCATTATGCCGACGAGGGCAACGGACACCCACCATATAATCCTGAACCTGCGCTTGTTTTGCTTGTCAATATATTTCTGCTGCTTTTTGAGCTGTCGCTTTTCCTCTCGCTGATAGTTGCGTGAGTTTTTGCGCATCTTCTCGCGGACGTCGTCGCCGGAATAAGAGTTGATATCCTCGCGGTAGTCATCCTCTATATTCTCCAGCTCACGATACCTCTCGCCTACCGCCAGGTCGTCCTGGTCGATATCAAGATGAAAATTCTGGACTTTTTTCTTTCGCAATTCATTGATTTTATTTTCTTCAAAAGAATTATATTCATCCATATCCTTATACCTCCCTGTTTAGGGTGAATGTTTAGTATCAAGTATTTCTGATAGTATATTTTTCAGTTACGACGATTTTTATCGGACGATCGTAGTAGCCTCTCGGCAGTTTATCCTCGATACACCTCGAATAACATACGCCTACGGTGAGTCCTTCATACTCTTCCAGAAACCTGTCGTAGTAGCCCTTGCCGAAGCCGAGCCTGTAGCCGTCTCTGTCATAGACAAGACCGGGCACAATCACAATATCGGCGTCAGCATCGTCAGCAAGCTCGCATTTTGCTGTATCAGGTTCCATCAAGCCGTAGAATCCCGGCTCCAAATCGTCATAAGAGCTTATATAGTAAAACGAGATTGTGGTATCCTCGGCATTGCACCTCGGCACAGCCACCCTTTTGCCACGCATAAGAGCGTCGTTGATAAGTCCGGAGGTATCGACCTCGATATCCTTGGATATAAAGGCAAAGACTACCCCGGCGTTATTATATTCATCGAGCTTGAGGAGATTGTCGCTGAGCTTGCGGTCAAAGTCCTTTTTCTTTTCGACCGGAAAGCTGTCGCGAAGCTTTTTGTACTTATTCCTCAGCCCGTTTTTCTTTTGCTTAAGATTCTTTACGGACATTGCATAGCGGCGCTGACTTGGTCGGCGATCTCCTTTGAGGCAAGCTTTTCGGCGATAAGAAGTCCAAAATGAACGGTACATCCGGCTCCCTTGCCTGTGATAATTTTGCCGTCGCAAACCGCGGGCTCGCCGGTGTAGTTGACCTTATCGGCGTTTGTCTCACAGCCGGGATAACAGGTAGCGTTTTTGCCGTCAAGGATTCCGCGGTGTCCGAGAATCGAAGGCGCGGCGCAGATAGCGCACATATGCCTGTCGTTTTCCACAGCAAAATCCAGTACGGACTGAACAAATGACGATGCCTCAAGGTTGCGGGTACCGTCGAGACCACCGGGCAGGATCACCGCGTCCATACGGTCAAGCTCTACCTCGTCGGGGGTGATATCAGCTTCAACCTTTACTTTGCAGGAAGAAGTGACAGTCTTGCCGGTAACTCCGACTGTTAGGTTCGGGAGCTTTGCCCTGCGAAGAATATCCACTGTTGTAAGAGCCTCGGTAATCTCGAAGCCGTCCGCTAACATTACGTAAATCATAGCTTTCTCCTTTATTCAAGCGTTAATCCCGCGTAAATATCGTCGGGACGATAGTTTGTTTTGTATTTAGCCATAGCGAATCTCTCCGGTTCGCCGGGCAAATAATCCTGGTTGGGGCTGAGGCGGAAAATGAACCTGTCGGCCTTTGTGATATTAAGCAGGTCGCTGAACATATAGGCGGCGTTATGCCTGTCACAGATTATCTCGCTCACCTCGCACACGTCATTATCCTCGTTATTGTTCCAAAAAAGAAAATTATTCTTCAGAACACGGTTTCGTATACCGCAGTAGTTGTTTACAAATACGTCTTCCCTGTTATAGTCCACAGCGTGACGCTCAAGCTCGCATCGTGTGACGCGCGCTATGTTGGCAGTAAGAGGCTTGAAGCCCAGCTTTTGGTAGTATCCGTACAGCTCGTCGCTCGCCGGCAGGGTTACACAGAGCTCGGCTCCGCTTGTCGCCATCGCAAAGTTAATAAGCCCGTCCATCAACCCTCCGCCTCTGGCCTCAGGCTTTGTAGCCGCGGCGTAGAGGTATCCTGCCTTTCGGCCGTTTACCGAGGTATCGAGCAAATACAGCATAGACAGCAGCTCGCCGCAGTTCTCGACTATATAACAAATTTCGGGTTTATATATTCTTTTAAAGAATAATTCAAGCGCTTCATCACTTTCTTCGAAGCAGCTTTTATATAATTCTTTCAGAGAATTAATATCGCTTTCGCGCGATACTCTCAGCTCAATCATTCTTTTCACCTACATACCGCTTCAATATCGCAACCGGATGATAGGACAGCTTAGCCTTTTTGAGACTTTCTATACCCAGGTCCTCCTCGCGGTTAACAAATTCAAAGCCAACAAGCGTCTTAACAAATTCGTTGTTTATCTTGGCATAGACTCCGCTGTACTCGGTGAGAGCCTTCTCGAATGCCACATCAAAGGTCACCATATTGATACGCGAACCCATTGTCATCGCCACAGGCTTGTCATCAACATAAAGCAATCCACCGTGCATCTGCAAAAGCTCGTAGTTGTCCAGAGCCTCGCGGATTGCGAAATACTCCTCGCCGGACGAGAGCGGAATCTCGTTTACCTTAAACCACTGCTCGGCAACATACAGGGCGTCGAGCTTGTTGTCCCGGTTGATTATCGAAAACCTCCATTTGGGATAGGAACGGTTAAATTTTGAGATATGATTACGTTTCGAATGATATTTACCGCCCGGAAGCATAGCGAGGTCGTAGTGGGTATAGATATAATCCTCATCACCGGGTAGTTCTTTAAAAGAAAAATCATAGCCAGTAATCTTACACAGCCTGTCGCGCTGAGCCTCGGTAAGCATTACGAACGAAGCCTTGATGCCGCGCTGATTAGCGTCCTTA
>CADAEZ010000013.1 GCA_902787145.1 uncultured Ruminococcus sp. | reverse complement strand
ATGCTCAGATTGGCGATTCGATATGCTTTTGAGGAGATGAAAGCGGATAAGATTACCTTGGGCGTGTTTGAGAACAATCCGTCCGCATACCGCTGTTACCGCTCGGTCGGGTTCCGTGAAAGTGAAACTGATAAGGCTGAGTACTACCGTGTCTTTGATGAGAAATGGAAATGCCTTGAAATGGAATTATGGCGAACTTCATAACAATCATCAGGATATTGTGCAGTCTTGCGCTGCTGTTCTTTATGCCGCTGTCGCTGCCGTTCTATGCGCTTTACACAGCCGCCGGATTATCCGATATCTTTGACGGATGGATCGCGCGGAAGACGAATACCGCAACCGAATTCGGCGCGAAGCTCGATACCATTGCCGATATCGTTTTTGCCGCGGTCGTATTGATAATGCTCCTGCCGATCCTCAAACTGCCCCTATGGATGATCGTATGGGTCGGCGTGATCGCGCTGATCAAGCTCGTCAATATTGTGATAGGATTCGTCCGCAATCACACGCTGACAGCGGTTCATTCCGTTATCAATAAGGTCACGGGAACGTTGGTGTTTATCCTGCCTTTTACACTGACGATCATCAACATACAATACACCGCCGTGTTTGTCTGCGCAGTCGCAACAGTCGCGGCGATAATGGAAAGCTATACCGTAACATTATTGACGGAAGAATCATAGAATCAGGAGGACAGATTATGAATGTAACTTATGAAAAGAAAAAGGCAATGACGTTTATCGGTTATCACACGAAGATCCGACCCGATGAAGGATATGTAAAATGCCCTGAATTCTGGGAAAAGGAATACAATCTAAAGTATGCCCGCCTTTGGCAGACAATGAAGCCCGAGACGCCTGTAGAGGAAGCAATTTTAGCGAATCAAATTGGTATGTTTGCCATTTGTGCCGAGTCTGAAAACGGTTTTGATTATTGGATCGCCGGGCTGTATCAGGGCGGCGAGGTTCCCGAGGGACTTGAATTGTATTCATTCCCCGAAAGCAGCTGGGCGGTGTTTAACGCAAAAGGCACCATGCCCGGAGCTCTGCAAACGCTGAACACCTATGTTTGGCAGGAGTGGTTCCCGAACGAAGGACAGAAGGTTCAGGCAAATGGTATGGCTACGCTCGAAGTGTACACCGAATGTGATCCGCAGTCACCTGACTATGAATGCGGTATTTGGGTGCCGGTGAAAGGAACTGAGGATAAGCTATGATCATTATAATAACCGGCGCGTCGCACACCGGCAAAACGGTATTGGCGCAGAAACTGCTGGAACAATATCACTACCCCTATCTGTCTATCGACCATCTGAAAATGGGGCTGATCCGCAGCGGCAATACCGACCTTACTCCGATGGACGACGACGCACTGACCGCCTACCTTTGGCCGATCGTGCGTGAAATGATAAAAACCGCGATAGAAAACGGTCAAAATCTGATCGTGGAAGGCTGCTATATCCCGTTTGATTGGCGAAGGGATTTTAACGAGCGATACCTGCCCTCTATCCGCTTTATCTGTCTTGCGATGACCGACGAATATATCAAATGCCACATTGACGCGATCATCAAACACGAGTCGGATATTGAGTCACGACTTATAGATAACGATATCTCGATCGACGGATTGATAGCAGATAATCAGGGATTGATCAAAGGCTTTCAGGATGCCGGAGAACAGATCGTCCTGATAGATTCCGAGTATAAACTAAGTATCGCGTTAGAAATATAGAGGTATCTTATGAATATTTATGAAACTTGTCCGACACCGAAAATGACAAATATATACTCAGATTAATTGATTGGGAGAAGTAAGATGTATATTGTCAAATCAGAAGCAAATCAGGCAGAAAAAATCGTGGAAATGTCTATCAGAGCTTTTGAAACAGATGTAAATGTCGGCGGTGCAAAAGGCGATTGTCCGCCCGGATTTGATTCGATAGAATGGCATAAGCAAATGGCTCGGGAGGGACATTTGTATCTGGCAATGACAGAAAAAGATTTGGTCGGGGCAGCCGTTATATTCCCGGATGAAACATACAACAGGGTATACATAGGCAGAATTTTTATTGACAGCATCTATCATAGAAAAGGCTACGGAATCCGTCTGATGGAATGCATAGAAAAGAATTTCCCATGTGCTGCTGAGTTTGATCTGGATACCCCATGTTGGAATGAGCGGACAAATGCTTTTTACAAAAGATTAGGCTATCGTATCATAAAGATTGAGGACGGATTCGTCTTTTACCGGAAAAAGAACAGAAAAAGCGTACAGATGCAAAGATAAGTTTTATCTCCAAATGGACGGCAGAAGCTGTTTTGTTATTTAAAAGGAGAGAAAATCATGAAAAGTGATACACTGAAAAAACATCTTAACGGCAATCAACTTAAGCTGATTGCAATAATCGCTATGACGATCGACCACCTGACGTGGGCGTTTTTTCCCGGTTATCAAAAGGTTTGGTGGGTGTTTGCTCTTCATATTATCGGCAGACTGACAGCCCCGATTATGTGGTTCTTTATCGCCGAAGGGTGCTTCTACACACACGATAAACGTAAGTATATGACACGACTTTTGGTGTTCGCTGTTATTTCGCATTTTGCTTATGATTTCGCGTTCGGTGTTCCGCTTTTTGATTTGTCATACGGCGTACTCAACCGCACTAGCGTGATGTGGTCGTTGTTCCTTGCCGCGGTTGTGATTTTTGCTACGCATATCGAAAAGATTTCCACCGTATTGAAGTATGTGATAATCTTCGGCGCGTGCATACTCGCGCTGCCGTCAGACTGGTCGTCTATAGCCGTTATGGCTCCGTTGTTTCTCTATGAGCACAGGGGCAACTTCAAAAGACAGGCGATCGACATCGTGTTTTGGACGGCGATTTATGCCGCGGTTTACTTCTTCGCGATGGACAAGGTCTATGGGATTCTTCAGATGTTTACGTTTATTTCGATCCCGTTTTTGTTCCAATATAACGGCGAGCGCGGAAGCTGGAAGGGTATGAAATGGCTGTTTTATGTTTATTATCCCGCGCATTTGGTTGTAATCGGAATCATACGAATTCTATTGCACGGGAATATTGCGCTTATCGCGTAAGGAATCAGCTAAAGAGGATAAAACTATGAAAAAAGCTGTTATCTATATACACGGCAAAGGCGGCTCTGCGACAGAATGTGAGCATTACAAGCCGCTGTTCCCGGAGTATGATGTGATCGGCATTCTCTACGGCAGCAAGGATACATCTTATGAGAACATCGCCGCTTTTGCCGAAAAGCACAACGCAAAGCTGACCGTTATGGAAAACGGAGAGCATTGGTTCCATACCGAAGAACAAATGCGGTTTTTGGACAATTGGATAGGGGAGTAGACGTTATTTTGCAATGACACGCTCCGTATAGCCGATGTTACGGAGCGGTTCTTTACTTTTTTACACCCATCTGTTACTTTCAAAGTGTAATCTTACGAAAGGACAGATACTATGAAAGCTAAAAGAGTATTATTAATCGGAATCAGTCTGCTTGCGGCATTTGTATTGTGGACTTTTATGATTATGAGTGTTGATGTTCAGAATGTCGGGCAGCAAGGAACGGCTGTCGGCTTTGCGACGTTCAACACTTGGTTTCATCAGCTTACAGGCGTACATATGCGGTTGTACGTTGTAACGGATTGGCTGGGGCTTGTGCCGATTGCCGTATGTATAGGATTCGGAGCGCTTGGTCTTGTTCAGTTAATATGTCGCAAAAGCTTGGGCAAGGTTGACCCGGATATTATTCTTTTGGGAGTATATTATATCTTGGTGATTTTTGGGTATTTGGTGTTCGAGATGATACCGATAAATTATCGGCCGATTCCGATAGACGGATATATGGAAGCGTCCTATCCGTCCTCAACGACGCTGTTGGTGCTGTCGGTTATGCCGACGCTGATATTGCAGATAAAACGAAGGCGCAAGAGTAAAATTATAAAATATAATACATACAGCATAGCGGTGTTGTTCTCGGTTTTTATGGTAATTGGCAGACTTGTCGCCGGCGTCCATTGGGCAACTGATATTATCGGCTCAATTCTGTTGAGCTTCGGACTTTTTGGGATATATTACGCTTCGGTGATTTGTATTGACGAGAGGAAAGATAATGGAATTTAACGAAAAACTACAGGAACTGAGAAAGGGCAGAGGACTTACTCAGGAGGAACTCGCCAAGGAGCTGTTTGTATCAAGAACGGCAATATCAAAATGGGAGTCGGGACGCGGTTATCCAAGTATTGATTCTTTGAAAGAGATATCACGTTATTTTTCGGTATCAATAGATGAATTGATTTGCTCCGACGAAATCATCGCCGCCGCTGAAAACGAGAAGCGTGATTTGGTAAAAAAATACACAGCGCTAATCTGCGGCTTGCTCGATGTACTGACTGCGCTGCTGCTGTTTATACCCGTGTTCGGAAACAGTAAAGCCGAGGCGGTATCGCTGTTCGGATTAACGGACATAAGTATGTGGTTAATGATTGTATACACGTCGGTAATCGGATTGTCGGTACTGAACGGTATAAGCGCTGTGATAATCAGTCGTTTTGATAAGCCTCTATGGAACAAACACCGTCTCGTTACAGGAGCGATGTTATCCGTAACAGCAGTATTTTTGTTTATGATAACACGACAGCCGTACGCGGGAATTATTAGCTTTACTATATTGATTTCGAAAGGTTATCTGATATTGAGAAGTTATAAAACGGAAAAATAAAAACAGATTATAGGGTGTGTCGAAAAATGAGACTGCCGCAAAAACCGCGGCGTTCCCAAATAATTAAAAAATCAGAATTGCTGTTGTCTACCGTGATTAGTTATGATATAATCAAAACAGATTGTAAAAGGGGTGACAGCAGTGAAAAGAAGAGAAAAACGCAGACTGCTTTTTCAGGCGTTCAGAACAGTCGGAGCCGACAAGGTTTTTATTGTTTATTTTTTCTGGTTTTTGGTTGCCGCGTTTTTGATTTGTCTTGTCGAGCCGCATATAAAAAACTACGGCGACGGACTATGGTTCTGTTTCGCTTCGGCGTCTACCATAGGTTACGGCGACATCGCCGCTACAACCCCAATCGGAAGGACGATAACAATAGTATTGTCCGTTTATTCTGTAGCTGTAGTTGCAATTTTTACAGCTGTTATTGTAAGCTATTTTACGGATATGGTTAAGGCCAGGGCAGACGCAAGCATGCAAAAGTTCACCTACGACCTCCAACATCTTACGGAGCTTTCCAAAGAGGAGCTCGAAGATCTTTCGAATCGTGTTAAAGATTTCTTAGACAAAAAGAAAAAAT
This sequence comes from uncultured Ruminococcus sp., assembly GCA_902787145.1. GTDB lineage: Bacteria > Bacillota > Clostridia > Oscillospirales > Acutalibacteraceae > Ruminococcoides. The sequence continues at coordinate 22,761 of CADAEZ010000013.1, read as the reverse complement.
AATTACAGCCGCCGCGTTATGGTGAACGCGGCGGCTGAGTTTTTGTTTGCGGGTGATAGGCTGTTAAGATAAGCGGTTGTCCTTGTGCGCGGGCGCGGCTTATCAATGTGGGGCTGTCACAATCGACAGCCCCACCGATAATTCTTTATACTACAATATCGCTGTCCTCAACGCGCTCGTTGAAGAAGCTTATGATCTTTATACACGGTTTTCTCAGTATCAAACCGACGAACAGCGCTCCGAGTACGAACAGCATAAGATATCCGATATCTGTCCAGTAAGCGGTCGGGTCGAGCCCGGCGACGCATTCTCTTAGCGCGTTAATGCCGTATTTAAACGGCAGGAACGGCGCCATTGCCCTGAACGCGTCCGGCAGCGTCTCGATCGGGAAGGTACCGCCCGATCCCGCTACCTGCAGTACCAGGATGATAACGGCGAGCGCCTTTCCGATTACACTGAATGTGATTGTCAGCGAGTATATAATCAAAGTGTATACGAAACTCGATATCATACTTGTTAATACAAACAACAGCGGCTCTGCGCACTGGATCTTAAGGAAGAATATATCGCCGAGAGCGATAACGAGCGCCTGTAGCTGGCCGAGTACGAAGAAGATAAGGAATCGTCCGAAGTAAACCTGATAGGCCTTTGGATTGTTTAGCGTGTTAAGACGGCGTTTTGTCAGGTCTACCATAACCACTGCTACAAGCACAACTCCGCCTACCCATATACCGAGAGCGGTGTAGAACGGCGTCATAGCCGAGCCGTAGTTCTCGATTGGATATATCTTTGTCTCTTTTTTGCTTACGGGGCTTGATATAAAGTCCGCAAGCTCCTCGGGACTTTCGATAATCGGAGTGATGAGGTTTTCGACCTTTTTATTGTTCTTTGCGTCGTCGACCTTGACTATGAAAGAATCAATTTTTTTGTTTACGCCGTCGAGAGCCTCGTTAAGGTTCTTGAACGTGGCTTTCAGGTTGTCGACTGTATCTTTGCCACTCTTGATAACCTTGCCGATACCCAGCGAACCGGAGCCGATTGACGATACAAAATCAGACACATCATCCAGAGCCGAGTAAGCCTTGTCGGCAGCCTCGTTGATTCTCTTTTTGGAGTTGTTGAACTCGCTTTTGACCTCGGATATATCCGACTTTGCCTCGGACACAATGTTCTTTATCTCGTTCTGAACGTTCTTTGGCAGGTTGCCGGTTTTGCGGATTGTGTCGCAGGCGGTGTTGATCTTGTTTATGATGTTGTTTTGCTTTTTATTTGATTGATTCAGCTTGTTTGTAAGCTTTTTAAATGTAAGCTTGGGGAAGGTCTTGCTTATTTTATCAAGAGTGGAGAGAATAGTATCGTTGACATTGATTATCTTGTTGTTGATTTTAGTTACGCGGCTGAGTCTGTCCGCGGCAGCGGAGGAATTGCTGCTCAGTTCGTTAAAGGATTGCGTGAGCTCGTCGTCCAGATCGTTGATATAGTCGGAGCCCTGAGCGATAACGTCCGAAAGCGAGGATGTTATCTGTGGTGATGTGGAGCTCAAGGATTTTAAGGTATCTTTTATATCGTCGCCCATAGCGCCGGCTTTGTTGAGTGCGGACTTTATTGCCGGGCTCATATCCTCGTTAGCTTCCAGCAGGTCTTTTATCGTGTCGAGCGTGGAGGAGAATAGGTTGTTAGTGTTTTTGAGGGTTGCGATGTCATTCTTTGTGTTTTTAAGAGTGTTGATAATCTTGTCGGCAAGCTCCTTTTTGGAGGAGGTTAGCTCTTCTTCGCCGAGGTTTAGCGCTGTGGCGAAAACGTCCGTTACTTTGTTGACGTAGGTAGTGTTGACCGAGCTTTCGATAGCCTCGGCGCCCTTGGATGTAATCTTCGGGGCAATTGCGTTTTTCTTTTCGTTGCAGTAGTAATGGAACACAGCCTTTTTGAACGCTCCGGTCGTAACCGAGAGAAGGTTGTTGCTGAAGTCCTTGGGTATAATTACCGCGGCGTAGTATTTGCCGCTTTTTACACCGTCGATTGCCTTTTTTCTGCTGACAAAATCCCATCCCATGAGGGGCTTTTGTTTAAGGCTTTTAATAATCTCGTCGCCGGCGTTAATCTTCAGCGCCTTAAAGCTGAACCCCTCGTCCTGCGAGCATACCGCAAAGCTGATTCCGTCCGTGTTTGCGTACGGATCCCAGTTGGACGCGATGTTGAACCACGAGTACAGCGCCGGAAGTATACATATACCGATTACTACGACAAAGACAATTATGTTTTTCGCGACGTTTTTTAAGTCGTCTTTAAAAATCGAGATTATATTTTTCATTCTTCTGCTTCCTCATCTTTCTTATAATTTGTGTATTCGTCCTCGATTCCGAGGTATTCCGCGAACCTGTGATATTGATAATCGGCTCGTATCATAAGCGCGGCGCAATAAAAGTCGGTGATAACCCAAAGTATAAGAAAAGCGATTTTGTGTTCCAGGCTGAACATCAGGGTAAGAAAAACAATTCCCGAAATAATGATGAACAAAGCGCCAAAGCGTTTGTACTTCAGTCTTTTTTCTTTCGCGTTCTCGTATTCCTGTTTTATTCTCAGATAGGTTTGATGTTCCCGGTTTTCTGTATCATACATTTTTCGGCCTTCCTTTTTATGTAATTTATATAACAGATAATAACATAATTTAGATATTTTAGCAAGAAAAAACTATAATCTGAACAAGAATTTCGAAAAAACGAAAAAATTTGTAAAAACAATTATAAAGTGCTGACATTTAAATGCGGTTGTGATGATGCTTGAATATTAACAAACTAATAGATGATTGTTGATTAAATCATTGCAAATAATACAAAAAATAAGAAGATTATATTGATATCTTTTTGATTTAGTGATAAAATAAAAAAGGTTTAGATACCAAATTAAAGGAAAAGAGGATTAAAATGAAAGTATTTACAATTCTTATTGGTATTCTTATGGCGGTATGCGGAATATTCTGTATAACCACCCCGATAACAACAACCTTCTCGCTGATGTATTTCTATCTGGTACTGCTGCTTGTAACAGGCATTATGCTGCTGGCCGAATGTATCGTGATGAGGGATTTCGGTCTTATGTTTATTTTCTCGATACTGACTATTATTGCCGGTATATTTGTGTTCTTCTCCCCGAACGCTACCTTTGTTACCGAGATGATCCTGCTCTATATTATGGCGGGCTGGCTTATCGTGCGCGGAGTAGTCGGTATTGTTGCCGCGGCTCAGGCGAAGGCGCTTACAGGCGAGGGAGTATTCGGTATCGCGATCGTAGTTTCTGTACTTACGCTTTTACTGGGTATCTACTCCTTTATCCACCCGTTGGTTTTCAGCGGAGTGCTGGGAATCCTCGCGGGAGTATTCTTTGTAATGGAGGGTGTTGACCTTATTATTACAGCCTTCGTGGTTAGCGATATTCAGGAATAAAAGTGATTGTTGAAAAGAATTTCTGCCTTCGCCCTGATTCTTATAATTCTCGGCACGCTGTGGATTAACTGCTCGGCGGCGGAGAATGAAAAATATATAACACAAAAGCTGTTCTCCGAAAGCAACGGAGAGCAGCTTTTTACTTTAGTACGGATTAATCATAAAATTCGAAGGCGCATACACCGTAACGGTGCATACGCCTTCTATAAAGAATGGATGGAAAGCTCGCAAACCGCGAGAGCCTTCGCCGTCGTTTGGAATATATCATAGAATTATGTCAACGGCGGGGCTTATATCGCGGGAAGAAAATCTTTGAGGTGCTTTGTATTAATAAGAAAATCCTCTTTGTCTGCGGAGACTAGTTGTCATAATTCTTCATAGCATCCAGTCCTGTCTGACCTGTCCTTACCTTTACAACTTCCTCTACATCATATACGAAGATTTTTCCGTCGCCGATATGACCTGTGTAGAGAGTCTTTTTGGCGGCTTCGATTACCTTGCCGACAGGAACCGTACATACTACGATGTCAACCTGAACCTTAGGCAGAAGGTTTGTCTCGATCTGGACGCCTCTGTAGTATTCAGGCTTACCCTTTTGTACACCGCATCCGAGGACGTGGCTGACGGTCATACCCGTGATACCAATCTTCATCATAGCGTTCTTAAGCGGCTCGAGCCTTGACTCGCGACAGATAATCTCTACCTTGCTGATTTTCGGCGAACCGTCGTCGAAGGTCGGCATTTTCTTTACCGGAACAGCTTCGGCTACAGGAGCGTCGCCGCTTACGATAACGGGAGCGGCTTTTCTGTCCTCGTCCTCCTCGAGATATTCGGGTGTCATACTGAATCCGGCGTAAGCTGAAGGCATATTGTGCTCGGTTTCGTCGAGACCTGTGATTTCCTCCTCGCGCGATACCCTGAGGCCGAAGAGTTTTTTGATTACTAAGAACGCGATTGTAATTGTTACCGCAGTCCAAACGGCTACCGAGGCAAAGCCTACAAGCTGTAAGCCCATAAGCTCGAACCCTCCGCCGTAGAACAAACCTACAAGCTTCTTGCCCGAAGCATTCGCTATCGCGTATCCGGGAGCGGAGTCTGTCGCGAATAAGCCTACCGCCAGCGTGCCCCAGATACCGTTGAGCATATGTACCGCTACCGCGCCGACAGGATCGTCTATGTGCAGCTTATAGTCAAGGAACCATACGCCGAAGCATACGAGAAGTCCCGAAACAGCTCCGATAACAACCGCGCCGAAAGCGTCTGTTACGTCACATCCGGCTGTGATTGCCACGAGTCCGGCGAGTGAGGCGTTAAGGCACATACTTACGTCCGGATGACCGTACTTGACCCATGTGAAAACCATACATACTACTGTGGCGATAGCAGGGGCGACGGTTGTGGTCAGGAAGATTGAGCCGAGCTGTTCGACCGAGGTGGCCGCCGCTCCGTTAAAGCCGTACCAGCCGAGCCATAGGATGAATACGCCCAGCGCGCCGAGAGCGATATTGTGTCCCGGAAAGGCGCCGACTTTGATGTTTCCGTTATCATCTTTTCTGAATTTTCCGATACGCGCGCCCAGGATTTTAGCTCCGATAAGCGCCGAGATACCGCCTACCATATGGATGGCGCAGGATCCGGCAAAGTCGTGGAATCCCATCTGGCTTAACCAGCCGCCGCCCCAAATCCAGTGCGCCTCAATCGGATAGATAACCGCCGAGATTACTCCCGAATAAACGCAATAGGACAAGAACTTTGTGCGTTCGGCCATAGCGCCGGATACGATTGTTGCCGTAGTGGCGCAGAATACGAGGTTGAATACAAAGTTGGAAAAATCAAAGTCCTTGTACGCCGTAAAAATATCGAATCCCGGCTGACCGATAAAGCCGGCCAGATCCTCACCCATAAGAAGTCCGAAACCGATAAGGATGAATGTCACCGTACCGATACAGAAGTCCATTAGGTTCTTCATAATGATATTGCCTGTGTTTTTGGCTCTGGTAAAGCCCGCTTCGACCATTGCGAAGCCTGCCTGCATCCAGAATACCAGCGCGGCTCCGATCAGGAACCATACGGCAAATAACTGTTCAGATGTTGCCTGAGCTACAAGCTCTTTTACTGCTTCATTCATAAAATCACTCCATAAAAAGTTAAAAAAATACAATGGCGCGTCGATTTGCCAAAATTAACACGCCATTGTGTTATTGTATATTCTTATTATCAAACGCTGAACAACAGCTCGGTGTAGGATGGATAAGGCCAGAATTTCTGTGATGTTTCCATTTCCATTCTGTCGCCTACCTCGCGCAGTTCTTCCATTTTCGGGATAACATTTTTCTGATAGTAGCTTGCTTCTTCCTGCGGGTCAGTGAGCGAGGAAGCTGTGCATACCTCGTCCCTGAGCTCGTCGGTTAAGCGGATAAATTTGTCGAGCTTATCCGAAAGGCTTACGATGAGCTTTTCCTCCGACTTGGTAGAAATCTGCTTTGAAACGGCTTTCTTGGCTACCGCGGTGTCCGCGAGCTCGTGGATGAATGCCGACACAGCAGGGATGATGTCTTTGCGCGCCATCTGCTGCATTGTGAGTCCTTCGATATTGATTTGCTTCGAGTACATATCAAGCTCAATCTCGTGGCGGGCGCGGAGCTCTTCCTCGGAGTAGATATTGTTTTTCGCGAACAAATCAATGTTCTTTTGATCGAGAAGTTTTTCGAATGCCTCGGGCAGAGTTTTCATATTCAGAAGTCCTCTGCGCTCGGCTTCCTTGACCCATTCGCCGGAGTAATTGTCACCGTTGAAGATAATTCTGCTGTGTTCGGTGAATACCTGTTTAATCAGTTCTTTCGCGACAACTTCAACGTCAATGCTGTTTTTGAGAGCCTCATAGAACTGGCTGAGCTCCTCGGCTACCATAGTGTTAAGCATATAGTTGGGACATCCGATGTTGAGTGAGGAACCCAGGGCTCTGAACTCAAATTTGTTGCCCGTGAATGCGAACGGTGATGTACGGTTACGGTCGGAGTTATCCTTTTTAAAATCTGCGAGCACATCTACGCCTGTCTGCATTCGGGCGGCCTTGTGGCTGTGATAATCCTCGCCTTTGATGATTGAGTGTACAAGAGCGTCTAGGTCATCGCCGAGATACATCGAGATAATCGCCGGGGGCGCCTCGTTAGCTCCGAGTCTGTGGTCGTTGCCTGCCGATGCGACTGTGATTCTCAACAGATCCTGATACTCGTCCACCGCCTTTACAATAGCTGCGAGGAATAGCAGAAACTGAGTGTTCTTCTCGGGATTCTTGCCGGGGTTGAGGAGGTTTTCTCCCGTGTTTGTCGAGATAGACCAGTTGTTGTGCTTGCCGGAGCCGTTAACACCCTTGAAGGGCTTTTCGTGAAGCAGACATACCATATTGTGCTTCTCGGCAACCTTCTGCATAATCTCCATAGTCAGCTCGTTGTGGTCAGTGGCGATGTTGGATGTTGTAAATACCGGAGCCAGCTCGTGCTGTGAGGGAGCAACCTCGTTGTGTTTGGTCTTGGCGAAAATACCAAGCTTCCAAAGCTCCTCGTCCAAATCGCGCATATACGCCGCGACCCTTGTATTAATAGCGCCGAAGTAATGATCCTCCAGCTCCTGTCCCTTCGGAGCCTTTGCGCCGAAGAGTGTTCTGCCTGTCATTTTTAAGTCAACACGCTTGTTGAACAAATCTTTATCTATTAAGAAGTATTCCTGTTCGGGTCCGACTGTTGTAGCAACTCTGGTTACTTCGGTCTTGCCGAGCAGATGAAGGATTTTTACTGCCTCATCGCTGAGCCTTTCCATTGAGCGGAGAAGCGGAGTCTTTTTGTCGAGAAGCTCGCCTGTATAGGAACAGAACGCTGTCGGGATGTAAAGCGTTCCGTCGCGTACAAACGCCGGAGATGTCGGATCCCATGTAGTGTATCCTCTGGCTTCGAACGTAGCTCTGATTCCGCCGGAGGGGAAGGATGACGCGTCGGGCTCGCCCTTGATAAGTTCTTTGCCCGAAAACTCCATAATTACCTCGTCGCCTTTAGGAGAAATAAAGCTGTCGTGTTTTTCCGCGGTAACGCCCGTCATAGGCTGGAACCAATGCGTGTAGTGGGTACATCCCATTTCGATCGCCCAGTCCTTCATAGCGTGAGCAACGACATTAGCGATTGTAATGTCGAGAGCTTCACCGTTCTCTATGGTTTTCCTCAGAGCCTTATAAATAGGCTTGGGCAGTCTCTCCTGCATTTTAGCGTCGTTAAACACGTTCATGCCGAAATAATCAGATACTTTTTTCATTGAACACACTCCATTCTTAATCAAGCAGGTTTTCTGCTTTGTTTACGCTGTAAGTATAAACTAACTGTTTTGATTTGTCAAGAGGTTTTTGCAACTTTTTTTATTTTTCTTGCAATATCTCCACAATTACGTTTCTATTATATTAAGAAAAATTAAAAAAATGAATTTTTTATTAAATATAATTGCAATTTAGTATTGACAATCCTGCAATACGGTTGTATAATGACATAGTGATATTTAGTATTGCGCTTTAAAGTGATAAAGAATGGAAAGGATTGATATGTATGGCTGCAAAGGGTCTGTATTCTCCCGCGTTTGAACACGACAACTGCGGAATCGGAGCTGTCGTCAATATCAAGGGAGAAAAAAACCATAAGACTGTAGAGAACGCGCTCACGATAGTCGAGACACTGGAACACCGCGCGGGTAAAGACGCTGAAGGTAAAACCGGCGACGGCGTAGGAATTCTTATGCAGATTTCGCATAAGTTTTTCAGAAAAGCGGCGGCACAGATTGATATCGAGCTAAAAGGCGAGCGCGATTACGCTGTGGGAATGTTTTTCTTTCCCCAAAACTGGCTCCAGCGTAATCAGGCCAAGAAGATGTTTGAGATCATCGCCGAAAAAGAAGGTCTCAATGTTCTAGGCTGGAGAAAGGTTCCGTACAACGAAAACGCTATCGGCAACCGCGCGCTGGAGTGTATGCCGAATATCCAGCAATGCTTTATCGAGCGTCCCGACGGCGTAAAGCGAGGACTCGAATTCGACCGCAGACTGTATGTGGCGCGTAAGATTTTTGAGCAGAGTAACGAGGACACTTATGTTGTGTCGCTTTCGTCAAGAACTATTGTATATAAGGGTATGTTCTTGGTGGGCGATTTGCGTAACTTCTTTACGGACCTGCAGGACGAGGATTTCGAAAGCGCAATAGCGCTTGTGCATTCGCGCTTCTCGACAAATACAAATCCCAGCTGGGAGCGCGCTCACCCGAATAGAATGATAGTTCACAACGGCGAAATCAATACGATCCGCGGCAACGCCGATAAAATGCTCGCGCGTGAGGAGAATATGAGAAGCGAGCACCTAAAGGGAGATCTAGACAAGGTTATCCCCGTGGTTAACGCCGAGGGCTCGGACTCGGCTATGCTGGACAATACGCTCGAATTCCTTGTTATGAGCGGTATGGACCTGCCGCTTGCGGTTATGATAACAATTCCCGAGCCATGGGACAGAAACGGTACAATGAGCCTTAAGAAAAAGGATTTCTACCAGTATTACGCCACAATGATGGAGCCGTGGGACGGCCCGGCGTCGATCCTGTTTTCCGACGGTGATATTATGGGAGCGGTTCTCGACCGTAACGGTCTGAGACCGTCAAGGTATTATATAACAGATGATAACAATTTAATACTTTCCTCAGAAGTCGGAGCGCTGCCTGTTGCTCCCGAAAGGGTTGTAAAAAAAGACAGGCTGCGCCCCGGCAAAATGCTTCTCGTAGATACGGTAAAGGGCGAGCTGGTTGACGATGACGAGCTCAAACTCCGTTACGCCTCACGCCAGCCCTACGGCGAGTGGCTGGACGCCAATCTGGTTAAGCTGAAGGATTTAAGAATCCCTAACGCCAAGGTCGAAGAGCATCGCAGAAAAGAACGCAGAAAGCTTCAGAAAGCCTTCGGTTACACATACGAGGACGTTATGACCTCTATCCTGCCAATGGCTATGAACGGTTCTGAGCAGATTGCCTCAATGGGTACCGATAGTCCGATCCCTCCATTGTCCGGCGAACCCCAGCCGCTGTTCAATTACTTCAAGCAGCTTTTCGCCCAGGTAACAAATCCGCCGATAGACGCAATACGCGAGGAGATCGTTACCTCAACAACAGTCTATCTCGGCGAGTCGGGTAATATATTAGAGGAAAAGCCCGAAAACTGTAAGGTTGTCAAGATTCACAACCCGATTCTGTCGTCAACAGACATACTAAAGCTAAAGAATATGAGGGAGAACGGATTTAAGGTTGCCGTGATCCCGATGCTGTATTATAAAAACACATCGCTCAAAAAGGCAATTCGCCGCCTGTATATTGACGCGGATAAGGCCTACAAGGACGGCGCCAATATCCTGATACTCTCCGACAGGGGAGTGGACGAAAACCATATCGCGATCCCGTCGCTGCTCGCGGTCTCAGCGCTTCATCAGCATCTTGTTGTGTCAAAGCGCAGGACCTCTTTGTCGATCGTGTTGGAGAGCGCCGAGCCGCGCGAGGTACATCACTTCGCGACGCTCCTGGGCTACGGCGCGACGGCAATCAATCCCTATCTTGTACAGGAGACTATCCACGAGCTTATCCACGACGACCTGCTCGACAAAGACTACTACGCGGCGGTCAGCGATTACAACGACGCCGTAATGCACGGCATTGTAAAAATCGCGTCAAAAATGGGAATCTCCACAATCCAGTCGTATTTGGGCTCCAGGATTTTTGAGGCAATCGGTGTCAGCAGCGAGGTTATAGAAGAATATTTTACCGGCACAGTAAGTCGCGTCGGCGGTATTACCCTAAAGGATATCGAAAGAAGCGTCGATATGCTCCATACACGGGCATTTGACCCGCTGGGGCTCGAAACTGGCGACGAACTAGTCTCGCGCGGAAGTCATAAATTCCGCAGCGGCAGGGAAGATCACCTCTATAATCCCCGGACGATCCATACCCTGCAGACCGCTACGCGTACCGCGGATTACGACCTGTTCAAAAAGTATACTAATATGATTACCGAGGAGATGAACCCCGTCAGTCTGCGCGGATTGCTCGACTTTAACTACGCCGAGAATCCGGTTCCGCTCGACGAGGTCGAGAGTGTGGACGAGATCGTTAAGCGCTTCAAGACAGGCGCTATGTCCTATGGCTCAATCAGTCAGGAGGCTCACGAGGCGCTTGCTCTCGCGATGAATATGCTCCACGGAAAGTCAAATTCAGGCGAGGGCGGAGAAAGCTCCGAACGCCTCGCGACCAAGGGCACAAAGCAAAACCGTTGTTCGGCGATAAAACAGGTAGCTTCGGGACGCTTCGGCGTAACAAGCGAGTACCTTAACTCCGCAGACGAAATACAGATAAAAATGGCTCAGGGCGCTAAGCCCGGTGAAGGAGGACATCTTCCGGGCAACAAGGTTTATCCGTGGATTGCAAAAACCCGACATTCCACTCCCGGCGTGTCGCTGATTTCGCCTCCGCCGCACCACGATATCTATTCTATCGAGGATCTGGCGCAGTTGATATATGACTTAAAGAACGCGAACAAAAACGCGCGCATCTCCGTCAAGCTCGTGTCCGAGTGCGGAGTGGGCACAGTCGCCGCGGGCGTAGCTAAGGCCGGCGCCGGCGTAATCCTTATATCAGGTCACGACGGCGGCACAGGCGCGGCTCCGAGGAGCTCAATATATAACGCGGGACTCCCGTGGGAACTCGGACTTGCCGAGGCGCACCAGACCTTAATTATGAACAATCTTCGTAACAAGGTCGTAATCGAAACAGACGGTAAGCTGATGACAGGCCGTGACGTCGCGATAGCCGCGATTCTGGGCGCCGAGGAATTTGGTTTTGCCACCGCTCCGCTCGTAACTCTCGGCTGCGCGATGATGAGAGTATGTAATCTGGACACCTGTCCGTTCGGAGTAGCTACCCAGAATCCCGAACTCAGAAAGCGCTTTATGGGTAAGCCCGAATATGTGGCTAACTTTATGCGCTTTATCGCTCAGGAGCTAAGGGAGTATATGTCTAGGCTCGGCGTGCGTACTATCGACGAGCTCGTCGGCAGAAGCGACCTTCTCAGGATAAAAGATAACCTCACAGAAAGTCAGAAAAAGATTGATTTGTCCGCAATCCTCAATGCCGATTTTAAAAACGAAAAGGAAGAATACAATAATAAGAATCTATACGACTTTAAGCTCTCCGAAACCCTTGACGAGCGTGTGCTTGAAAAGGAGTTTAAGCTCGGTAAAAAGAGCAGGCAGAGCATTAAGGTTGAAGTAAAAAACACCGACCGTTCGCTCGGAACAGCCTTCGGCTCCGAGTTGACCAGAAAGTTTGGCTCAACCCTCGCTGAGGACAGCTATAAGGTTGAATGTACAGGCTCAGGCGGTCAGAGCTTCGGAGCCTTTATTCCGAAGGGACTGACCCTACAGCTTGAGGGTGACAGTAACGATTACTTCGGTAAGGGATTGTCGGGCGGAAAACTCGTGCTCTATCCTCCGAAAAAATCCGGTTTTACGGCAGAGGATAATATAATCGTCGGCAACGTAGCTCTTTACGGAGCTACTTCGGGCAAGGCCTTTATCAACGGCGTAGCGGGCGAGAGATTCTGTGTACGTAACTCAGGCGCGACAGCGGTTGTCGAGGGAGTAGGCGATCACGGCTGCGAATATATGACCGGCGGATGCGTGCTTGTACTCGGACGTACCGGCAAAAACTTTGCCGCGGGAATGTCCGGCGGTATCGCCTATGTATTTGATGAGCACCACCACCTCTACCGCAGACTCAACAAAGAGCTTGTGGAGTGCTCGGAGCTCAGCGAAAAGGTCGATATAGAAAGAGTAAAAGCTCTGATTGAGGAGCACGTCAAAGCTACAGGCTCCGAAAAGGGTAAGCGAATTTTAGCTGATTTCGAAGGAAATTTGCCTTTGTTCAAAAAGATTATTCCGCACGATTACAAGCGGATTGTCGAGGAAATCGCCGCTAACGAGGCAAAGGGGCTCGACGAGGAACAGGCAAAAATCGAAGCGTTCTATACACTTGTAAAGGAGGAAAAGTAATGGGAAAGCCTACAGGATTTTTAGATTACGAGCGCGAGGAAACCCGCGCCTACTCCGTACAGGAACGTATCAAAAACTTTAATGAATTTCACGAGACTTTATCGCCGGAGGATCGCCGCAAGCAGGCGGCTCGCTGTATGGAATGCGGAGTACCGTTCTGTCAGTCCGGTATGAATATCGGCGGAATGATAAGCGGCTGTCCGCTCAACAACCTGATTCCCGAATGGAACGACCTTATATATCGAGGCAATACCGAACAGGCGTATAAAAGACTCAGGATTACCAATAACTTCCCCGAATTCACATCGCGCGTTTGTCCGGCTCTCTGCGAAAAAGCCTGTACCTGCGGCGCCAACGGCGACGCGGTAACGGTGCGTAACAACGAGTACGCTATTGTCGAAACAGCCTATAAAAACGGCTGGGCAAAGGCTGATCCGCCAAAGGTAAGAACCGGCAAAAGGATTGCCGTAATCGGTTCGGGACCTTCGGGACTCGCCGCGGCCGATCAGCTAAACCGCAGGGGCCACAGCGTGACTGTGTTTGAGCGCAGTGACAGAGTCGGCGGCCTGATGATGTACGGTATCCCGAATATGAAGCTCGAAAAAACTATAATCGACCGCCGTATCGAGATTATGAAGGCCGAAGGCGTTGAGTTCAGAACATCGGTAAATGTCGGCAAAGATATTTCCGCAGAAGAATTAAAAGAAAACTTCGACCGTATTATCCTGGCCTGCGGAGCGTCAAATCCGCGCGATATCAAGGTGGACGGCAGAGATGCCGATGGGATATTCTTTGCGGTTGACTTCCTGAGATCAACTACCAAATCCCTGCTTGATAACGGTCTTGAGGATGGTACGTACATCTCCGCCAAGGACAAAAACGTAATTGTAATCGGCGGCGGAGATACGGGCAACGACTGCGTCGGCACCTGCGTGCGTCATGGAGCCAAGAGCATATTACAGCTTGAGATGATGCCCAAGCTACCCGATACAAGAGCCGAAAACAACCCTTGGCCACAGTGGCCGAGAGTCTGTAAGACCGACTACGGCCAGGAGGAAGCGGCCGAGGTATTCGGATGTGATCCGCGAATTTACTGTACAACCGTTAAAAGGTTTATAAAGGACGAAAACGGTAAGCTAAAGGGCGCCGAGCTCGTAAGCCTGAGCTTTGAAAAGGACGAAAAAACAGGACGTATGAATATGACTCAGGTCGAGGGCTCGGAGTACGAGGTCGACTGCGAACTTGTGCTTATCGCGGCAGGCTTTTTGGGCAGCGAAAACTATGTTACCTCTGCCTTCGGCGTAGAGGTCGACAACCGCACAAACGTAATTGGCGAAAACGGCACCCACAAAACGAATGTCGAGAATATCTTTACCGCGGGCGATATGCACAGCGGTCAGTCGCTCGTAGTACGCGCTATCCGCGACGGACGCGACTGTGCCCGCGAGGTAGACGAGAGTCTTATGGGATACAGCAATCTGTAAGCGATGAACAAAGAGTGAAGAATGGAGGAAATAATGGCTAAATATATTTTTGTAACAGGCGGAGTAGTTTCGGGACTGGGCAAGGGCATAACCGCCGCTTCCTTAGGAAGATTATTAAAGGCGAGAGGACTTCGTGTAGCGGCTCAGAAGCTCGATCCGTATATCAACGTCGATCCCGGCACAATGAGCCCCTATCAGCACGGCGAGGTTTACGTAACCGAGGACGGCGCAGAGACCGATCTCGACCTTGGACACTACGAGCGCTTTATTGACGAGAATCTGAACAAATTCTCTAATCTTACGACCGGCAAGGTCTATTCAAACGTCCTCGCAAAGGAACGCAGGGGCGAATACCTGGGCAAAACGGTTCAGGTTATTCCGCATATTACCGACGAAATCAAGCGCTTTATCTATTCGGTCGGCAAGAAATCCGACGCCGACGTCGTCATCACCGAAATCGGCGGCACAATCGGCGACATCGAAAGTCAGCCTTTTATCGAGGCAATCCGTCAGGTTGGCCACGAGGTTGGCGAGGATAACCGCCTCTATATCCACGTCACTCTTGTTCCGTATCTAAAGGCTTCGGGTGAGCATAAAAGTAAGCCTACCCAGCACAGCGTTAAGGAGTTACAGGGCTTAGGCGTATCGCCCGACATCATTATCCTGCGTACTGACGAGCCGATTACCGACAGGACAATTTTCGACAAAATTGCCGGCTTCTGCAACGTATGGCCGGACTGCGTAATCGAGAATCTGACGCTCCCCGTGCTCTACGAGGCTCCGATTATGCTGGAAAAGGCTCACCTCAGCGACATAGTATGCCGTGAGCTTAACCTTAAATCCCACAAACCCGATTTGTCCGACTGGGAGCATATGATCGAGCGTATAAAAATGCGCGAAAATACAGTCAATATCGGTCTTGTAGGCAAGTACGTAGAGTTGCACGACGCTTATCTCAGCGTTGCCGAGGCGCTTCGCCACGCCGGATATTATCTTAACTCAAGGGTAAATATAAAATGGATTGACTCCGAAACCATCACAGATTCTACCGCGGACGAAGTATTGTCGGGACTCAACGGTATCATTGTACCCGGCGGATTCGGTCACCGCGGAATCGAGGGTATGATTACCGCCTGCAAATATGCCCGTGAGAACAACCTGCCGTATTTCGGGATTTGTCTGGGAATGCAGATTGCCGTAATCGAGTACGCGCGCAACGTAGCTAAAATCGAAAAAGCCAACTCCGGCGAGTTCGCCCAGAATGTGCCTAAGGTGATAGACTTTCTGCCCGACCAGAGCGACGATACCGACAAGGGCGGAACCCTCCGCCTCGGCGCCTATCCCTGCGTAATAAAGGATGACACAACAATGCTCCGAGCATACGGTAAAACCGAAATCAGCGAACGTCACCGTCACCGCTACGAGTTTAACAACGACTATCGTGAGCCACTGGAAAAAGCCGGCCTGACGCTATCGGGTATGTCGCCCGACGGCTCACTGGTCGAAACAGTCGAACTCACCGACAGACCTTTCTATGTAGGTGTACAGTATCATCCCGAATTCAAGAGCCGCCCCAACAAACCCCATCCTCTGTTTTCAGAGTTTATCAAGGCGTCACTGATGTAAATAGTATATAATAACAGCCTGATTGAGCTGCTGAGTTTTACTCGGCTTTTCAGTCAGGCTTTTCCGTTATTCCGTGAAGGTCAGTTGTATAATATGCACAAAGTAAACACCTTAAATTTAGGCAACTTTTTGCTCGGAATTATGGTATAATTATCGTGTATAGTTGTCTCGTTTTTATGTCGGAAACGTGGGGCAATTTGTTTGACATATATACTGCGCCGTGATACAATTGTCAGTAAGTGAAACGGGTACAGTATAATCCTATTGTGCATATTTATACAATTTTGATCAGGAGAAATGTATGAGAAATAATACAGAAGAAAAAATACTACTCAACCGCGACGGAGTGGATTATATTTCGGAGTACATCATATTGTGGCTAAAAAGATGCGGTGTCAGCAAACGCGAAAACCTGCGCGTGCGTCTTATTATGGAAGACCAGCTGCTGAACATCTGTGAGCACTTCGACGAAAAAGCCGAATGCACCTTTGTTACCGGGAAAAAATTCGGCGTCCCGTTTGTTTCTGTAAAATATGAAGGCGAGAGTTATAATCCTGCGCTGGGCTATGAACTCTCGGAGGATCTCCTTGCTAACCTCGGTCTGTCGCCCCGATGGAGCTATCGTGACGGCGAGAATACCCTCTATCTCCGAGCTCCCAGAGAAACTCACAAGAACGAGATTATTCTGATTATTGCCGTGGCGCTGGCGGTTTTAGTCGGACTTCTCAAGTTTGTTTTGCCGCAGTACATTATATCCGCGGCTGCGACCTACGCCCTGGATCCTGTTTCCGGAGCGTTTATGAATATTCTTAATACATTTGTCAGGCTGATGATATTCTTTTCCGTGATAACGGGTATTTGCTCGACAGATTCACTCAAAGATTTCAGAACAATGGGCAAGACGATATTCGGCCGGCTTATTTCGAGAACGGTTATCGGTACAGGCCTGTGTGTAATATGTGTGTTTCCGTTATTTGACTTTGTCAGCGGCAAAGACTCCGGAGCCTTGCAGATTGACGACCTTATCAAGCTTATTTTTTCGATTTTTCCGAAGGATCCGTTTACGCCTTTTATAGAGGGCGATATGCTCCAAATTGTTTTTATGGCAGTCCTTATCGGCGGTGTGCTTTTGATATTGGAGAACAAGGTCGCCGAGATAAAGAAAATTGTAGAACAGCTGACCCTTGTGTTTATGCAGATTATGGAGAGTGTTTGTAAACTGCTTCCCGTATATATTTTTACGTCGCTGGTGACGCTCTTTTGGAACAACGGCGCCGATGTGTTTGTGAAGCTATGGAAGCCGATATTGTACTGTCTTATACTCTGTTTTGTGCTGATGCTGGGGAAGTGTATTATTACCGCTCTCCATTTTCATATCAGCCCATTGCTGTTGTTCTCTAAAATAAAAAAGACTGTCCTGATCGGACTTGTGACCGCTTCTTCTTCAACCGCTGTCAGCGAAATGCTGAGTATTAACGAAAAGAAGCTTGGTATATCCGAAAAACTTGACAGATTCGCTCTGCCGTTATGTAATATCCTTTCTTCTTCGGCGTGCGGAGTTTCGTTTGTAATAATAATCTCTTATCTGGCGGAGTATCATTCTGTCTCTGTCAATATAGGCTGGTTTGTGAATATGTGGATTCTGTGTTCGGTGATGAGCCTGGCGGCTCCGCCCGTATCGGGAGGTATGCTTGCGGTTCTGGGTATTTTGATGGCACAGTTGGGTATACCGAACGCAGGGCTCGCTGTTGCGGCACTGCTCGGAATTGTTACAGATTTCATCTCCACCTCCGCGAAAATCGGAATAATCCATTGCGAGATGACTCTGCAGGCAGACAAACTTAATATGATTAACCGAAAAATACTGATGTCTGATAAAAAAACTAACACGCGCTGAATTGCGCGGTATTACCTTTAGGAGATACACTTATGATAAATATATATAAATCAACTCAAAATGACATTATTACAATAAAGCTGGAAGGACGCCTTGATACCGTATCGTCCCCGGAGGTTCAGGCTGTGGTCGATGAGTTTATTGATAGTGCGAAAGCATTTGTGTTTGATTTCAATAATCTGAAGTATTTGTCCTCGGCCGGACTGAGGATACTGTTGACAACACAGCAGATTATGGAAGAAACAGGACGTCCCAATGTTACGGTTCTGGGTGCTAATGAAGAGGTTCTGGAAATCTTTGCTGTTACCGGTTTTGACTGTGTTTTAAATATAAAATAACGGAGGTCGTATATGCCGAAAAAAAGCTTTATGGAAATGACAAAGCTACAGCGTATGCGATACTCTTTGTCGAGCCGTATATTTCGTTTTGTTATTTTGGGAGCAGTGTTGCTCGGAGTAGTCAGTTTGATTATAGAGCTAAGC
This sequence comes from uncultured Ruminococcus sp., assembly GCA_902787145.1. GTDB lineage: Bacteria > Bacillota > Clostridia > Oscillospirales > Acutalibacteraceae > Ruminococcoides. Next base: position 4,719 of record CADAEZ010000013.1, on the reverse strand, counting down.
TTGTACACCATAGCGGTTGCGGAGCAGGATATTTCGACAGCGTTTAATTTGTCGCGCAACGCCTCTGCTATTATGTATAAGTCGGCAGATATCGAGACGATCTCCCGCGAGGTAATGAAACGCTATCGCTCCCTGTCCGAGGAGGAAAAAGCCGATCCGTTTTCCGAATCCTACAAAGCGCGCTTTTATGATTTGAAGGACTGGGAGGACTACGATAAGATTCTCTCGGTCCTGAATGATTTTTTTGAGTCAAGCGATGTATATGATATTTACCTCGGTATGTATGACAGAGATAGCGATGCGATGGTTTATATCGCCGATCCCGATTCCAATGATTCCTATGATCCCGGCGCGTGGGAAAGTGTCAATCACAAGGGGATGGAGAAATTCCTTAATTGGGACGGAACAGGTATGCTCTATGATATCGGTTATATTGATAAATACGGATGGATGTGTACGTCCGGAAATCCTATCAGAGCCGGGTCGGGTGAAGTTGTATGCTATGTTTTTGCCGATATCACCCTGGACAATGTTGTTTCCAAAGTATGGATGTTTGTTTTGCAGCACACAGTTGTGATGCTGTTCGTATTAGTTCTGTTCGGTTTTCTTTTGTTGCGGTATATGAGGAAAACGGTTGTAAAGCCAATCAACGATATCACGACGGCTTCCCGAAACTATTCGGCGGATAAAAAGGCAGGTATCCGTAACACCAGTCACTTCGCTAACCTCAAAATAAGTACCGGAGACGAGATAGAGAACCTTGCAATTACAGTAACGGAGATGGAAGACAGCCTGCAGGACTACGAGCGAAACCTGACAAAAATCACCGCGGAAAAGCAGCGTATAAATACCGAGCTATCGGTTGCGAGCAGGATTCAGGCGGATATGCTGCCGAACATATTTCCTCCGTTTCCCGACAGGAAAGAATTTGATGTTTTCGCCTCTATGATTCCCGCAAAAGAGGTCGGCGGCGATTTCTATGATTTCTTCTTTGTTGACCACAATCATCTCGCAATGGTTATTGCCGATGTTTCCGGAAAGGGCATCCCCGCGGCAATGTTTATGGTTATGGCTAAGGGTATTATCGAGACGCAGTGTATGAGCACAAACAGTCCGGCACGGGTGCTTGAGAATGTCAATAAGATGATATGCGCCAAGAACAGGGAAAAGCTGTTCGTTACGGTCTGGCTGGGTATCCTCGATACGCGCAGCGGTGAACTTATCGCCGCGAACGCCGGACACGAGTATCCGATTCTTAAAAATCCCGATTCCGATTTCGAAGTAATAAAGGACAAGCACGGACTGGTGCTCGGCGGATTCACAAGAATAAAGTATACGGACTACACGCTCCAAATGCAGCCCGGCAGCAAGCTGTTCGTCTATACCGACGGAGTAGCCGAGGCCACTGACGCGCAAGAAAGGATGTTCGGTCTCGACCGCACAGTCGCCGCGCTGAACAAGGCAAAAGACGAATCGCTGCAAACCATACTCGAAACAGTTGACTCCGACGTTAGTAAATTTGTCGGCGACGCGGAGCAGTTTGACGATCTGACGATGATGTGTATCGAGTATAAAGGCAGCTCGCAGGAATAAAAGTAAAAAGTCGCCTTAAACTAAGGCGACTTTTGTTATTTCATTTTTTCCAGCGGTTTTTCCAGCGCTATTGCTACTATCGCCGCCAAAACGCATTTCAGTATGTCGGTCGGCATAAACGCCAGAGCAGCAAGTACCGACGATGTAACAAAGTCACTTCCGCTTATTATCATATATTGTATTACTCCCGGAATGTCGATTACAAGGATTCCCAATACTATCGCGGTCGCTATATATATAATGTATTTATACGCCCTGCTGTCGTTAAGTCTCATCAGGGCGTTTTTTGCGAGCGAAATAAGCAGCGGCGCAAACAAAAAGCCGATTATATATCCGCCGTAAGGGGAGAACAGCCTTGAATACAATGTGCCGAATGAAGAGAATACAGGCAGTCCCGCTACTCCGAGTAGTATGTAGATAACCGAGGATAAAAACGCCTCCAGCGGGCTGAGTACAAGTCCCGCAAGTATTATGGCAAATGTTTGCAGTGTAAAAAACGTACCCATCGAAAAAGGACTCGGTACCGCAATCCACGCGCATACGCACATCAAAGCCGCGAAAATTGCTATAAGCGACATCCTTTTTATGCTGAGTTCATTTTTTTTCATATTATCATCTCCTATGCTGTGATTATTATAATGTATTTTATCATTATTGTCAACCATTATTCGACATAGGTTTACAATATTAAACAGACCTCCGACGCAAACTGCCGAAATCTTTCAAAACCGAAAATAATATTTTGGTCAAAAGGAACAACTTTACAATAATGTTAAAAAAGTGTTGCAATTCGTAACAGGTTTTGTTATAATTATTACAGTTTTGTTACGAAGCTGCGTATTACGGCAGTTAATGGAGGTATAGAGTAACTATGAGACATTTAAAGAAAATCTTGGCTGTCGCTGTTGCGATAGTAGTAATTGCGTCCGTTTGTGTAGTAGGCTCGCTGACATCCCACGCGAGCGGTACAGGAGCGGGCCTTGCTGAGTGGGCGCTTAACGCCTATAACAGCGGATGGAAGTATGTTTACGGCGGTTCAAGTGCGGGAGCGGTAGACTGTTCGGGACTTATCTATTCCTATTGCGGCGGCGCCAGGGTAGGCTCGGCACAGCTCAGCTCTGCCACATCATCCGGTAATGTGTCCGCAGGTATTCCCAGGGTTCACGGACTCGGACTTTACCAGCCCGGTCACGTCGGCGTGTATGTCGGCGGCGGAATGGCGGTAGACGCCCGTAATGAGCATTACGGCGTATGCTACGAGTCCACTGCCAACAAGAGCTGGACTAAATGGTTCAAGCTCTCGGCCGTTAATTATGTCACCAACGGCTGGGAAAAGTTCAACGGCAACTATTATTATTACGAGGACGGCCAGTATATTGTAAACACAAGCCGTTCCATCGGCGGCGAGACATATCACTTCTCGTCATCCGGTATATCCGACAAGACTCCGTCCGATATGGGCGCGGTAGCTAATAAATCCTCACGCTCTGACGACGCCGATTCGGCTTTTGTTGCCGATACATCCAAGAAAAAGTCCGGCTCAAGCGTTGACGGCGATTTCGTGGCCTCGAAGCAGTCGAACGTAGACGGCGACTTTGTAGCCTCAAGCGGCAGCTCGGCTATCAAGCTCGGCTCGAGCGGCGACAAGGTTACAAAGCTTCAGAACCGACTCACCGAGCTCGGATTCTATTCCGACGCTGTAACAGGCTATTTCGGTGAGGCGACTCAGGCGGCATATAAGAAGTTCCAGAAGGCCGCGGGCGTAACAGTAGACGGTATCGCCGGCAAGTCGGATTTGGAGATTCTATATTCCGACAAGGCTCCGACAGCTTCATCCAAGAAGGCGAAAACAGACGATAATGACGATGATAAGGAAGAAGAAAACACCGAGCGCCTCTATCAGTCGGGTGACAACGGCGATGATATAGCAAAAATTCAGACACAGCTCCAAAAGCTCGGATACTACGACGCGGCGGTTACAGGCTTCTACGGCAATGTGACCAAGGAGGCCGTGCTCAGCTTCCAGCGCGCCAACAATATCACCGACACAGGCGCGGTTGGCGAGGAGACCTGGGCGGCATTGTTCTCGAAGAATGCTGTCAAGTACGAAGCTGACGAGGAGGAGACTCAGCCCGAAACTGAGGCAGTAACCGAGGAAGAGGCTGAGGCAGAGACCGAGACCGAGGCTGAAACAGAGCAGCAGACTGAGAGCGAAGTTGCCGAGCAGTCAGGTTCAGCTGAGACAGAAGCCTCACAGTCCGCTGAGACAGTAAAGAAAAATCCGGCTGTTAAGCTCGCCGAGGACAACATCGAAGCTGTCAAAAAGGTAGCCGAAAAGACTATCAAGCTCAACAAAAAGGCTCTCTCACATATTTCCGATAAAAATGACGGCAAGACCGTCTCCATTGCGTCGGACGAGAAGAACACCAACTTTGTACTCTGGCTTCTCCTTGTGCTTGGAGCAGCGGCTCTTATCACAGGAGTAATGTTCACATTTAACCGCCGCGGTTCAGCTTACAACGGCTCCAGAAGCAAGAACTCCAAGAAAGACGACGACGTCCCCGTAAGATATTGGTAAGATTTAGAATTAAATATAGTCCGGGCAGAAAGCATTCTTAGGGAGAATGCTCTGCCCGGAGTTTTTATGTTTATCTTTATCTCTCTATTCCAATTAATGTAGTAAAGGTCTTCTTTTCTTCATCATACTTTATTTCGTAGTTTCCGTTATACTTTTCTACAACTCTTTTTATACTTCGTGTTCCTATACCGTGAGCTTTGTTATTCGTTTTATTTGTTAAAAGAATACCTTTGTTTGTTTTAGGCTTGTTATCACATGAATTGACAATTTTGATCATAGTGAAATTTGTATTTCGTGTGATAATAGAAAAATCAATAAACTTTTCTGTTGATTTTAATGCGGCTTCAACAGCATTTTCAAGAAGGTTATCGAGCAATGCTGTAGTTTCATAGTCCTTCATAATATCTAAATCTGCTCCACGAACATTTATTACAAATGTTATACCTTTACTTTTGCATATGGAATAATAACGGTTTGTTATTAGATTTACAACAGGGTTATTACAGTATTCTACAGGGTTTAATACTTCAAAATCATCTACAATACTA
>CADAEZ010000012.1:14511-43914 GCA_902787145.1 uncultured Ruminococcus sp. | reverse complement strand
CCACAGAGGAGACTCTCCCATTGGGAGAGATGTCGCGAATGCGACAGAGAGGGTGCCGTCTCCGGCTGAGGAATGTCCCTACAACGCTTAATCCGAACTGCTTCTATAAATTAGTTTTTCTATAGTCTGAAGCGGAGACGAAATGTCTCCGCTTTTCTTTTGCTCTATGTCTTTACGATCCCGTAAATGCTAAAACTCAAACTTTTTAGTGTATATTTAACAAAAGAGGGTGTTGGGTTTTGACACATATGCCAATTGTTATAAGTCGCCTGATATAGTATAATTATTATGTATAGCTATATAACGATGTATCGTTCAATTCAAAGGTGATTAGATGATGAAAAGGAAATTTATGAAAAAGACTATGAAAGGAATAGTTTCGCTGTTGCTTGTACTTACGCTGACGGCGGGGCTGTTTATGACGTTTGACTTTTCGGTATTTGCCGAGGAAGAGCCTGCTACGGGTGACGACATCCACGCTTATGTATATGTCGCCTTAGACGCTAACGGCAACGCGATAAAGTACAGCGGTCATGATAAATACGAGCTTATCTTCCAAAAAGGAGATACTCCGCCGTATCCCGACAGAGCATATGTAATGCATATTGAAGAATTTGACAACGGTCAAAAGACGAACGCGGCTCTCGGTATAGGCGGCAAGGAATCGTATAAGCAGCCTTGGTATGATTATAACTATTATGTTCACAGGGTGATTATAAAAGACAAAATCGCTCCTCGCAATATGGCAGGATGGTTTATGTATACAAGAACCCTGTCCCAAGAAAATGTTTTCGGTCTGGAAGATAAAATTGATACGTCAATGTGTACGAACTTTTATTGTACATTTAACTACTGCTATATGAAGAATCTTGACCTGAGAAACTGGGATATGAGCAGCGCGACAACCGTCGGCGGAATGTTCTCTCATCAGGACGGCAGAGGATTGCAGACGCTGAATATCTCAAGCCCGAACTGGGAGCTGCCAAACTGTACTAATTTCGGCGCTTTTATATATGATTCGCTTCTGGAGGAGCTTGACCTGTCATATCTTAACCCCGTGAAAACCGCATCCTTAACCGGCTTCCTTGAGGAAAATAAAAAGCTGAAAAAGGTAACTTTCGGCGATAATTTTTCAATGCATCCGACCTCGCAGCTGAATCTTAACAACGCGTTTCGAAACGATAAAGCTCTTGAAGAAGTTGACATGAGCAACTGCAGAATAAATAACATGAGACAATGCACAGGGATGTTTTTAAACTGTGCGTCTTTGAAAAGCGTTAAGCTTGGAGATACACCGTGGGGAGCTAACAAAAGCGCGGATTACACCTCTATGTTTGAGGGCTGTACTTCGCTTGAAACTCTGGACGCAAAATGTATATCGGGTCCGCTCAACAACAGTTCATCAATATTTAAAGATTGCGCCAACCTCAAAGAACTCAACCTCAGTTGGGTCGGAACAGGCGCTTCCTTATCGCCTTCTTCCCTCAGCGGAAAAGATAATATTTTTGAGGGCTGCAACGAGCTTGCATGGATAAAACTCAACGAAAACTGGCCTGCCGCGGGTAAGGCAGGAACCAGCGTTCCTCCCAAAAGCGCTTGGAGAAAAATCGACGCTCCGAACAAAGACCTGCGACTTTCCAGCGACGAGCTTTTCCTGAATTTCCAAACTGACTACGCCGGTACGTGGGTTGCCGATTCGTTTATTACCTTCAAGGGCAACGGCGGTACCCCGAACTTCCAGACTATAGACGGCGCGAAGGATCTTGAGCTTTCTTATAACGAAAACGAAATAACCGCGTCGAGAAACGGCTATGACTTTGACGGCTGGTGGACTGAACAAACAGGCGGCACACAGGTTCATAACGGAGATATAGCTACGCAATGGGTTTACTATGCCCATTGGAAGGAGCATAAATACAACCTTGTCCTCGACGGAAACGGAGGAACGGTTCCCGAAAACTACAGCGGAGACGGAGTTGTATCCGCGGACAGAAAGACTATTACATTCAACAACCTGAATTATACGCAGTTCCAGGAGCTGAGCAAGCAGATGTTCTATAAAAACGAGAACTCCGTGCTCTCCAGCTGGAATACCCGAAAAAACGGCAAGGGTACTGTGTATTATTCAAGCGACTCGGTAAACAAGCTTGCCGAGGCGGACGGCGCGACCGCGACCTTATACGCGCAATGGCACGAGCCCGGGGCTATCATAAAATTTGACGCTAACGGCGGCTCCGAAATCAATAACAGAGAGTATAACGTAAACGATACATACGGAGATATCCCCGAGTCCTATAAAGTAGGCTATACCTTTGTGGGCTGGTACACCGCGCCCAATGAGCTTGGCGAGGAGACTAAAATCGAGAGCGACAGTGTTGTAACAGGCTCACAGACTCTCTACGCTAAATGGGAGAAAAATCCTCTCGTTACATTTAACGCGAACGGCGGAAAGATTAATAACCAGAATACTGTTACAAAGGTTTATTCCTACGGCGCGGCTATAAACAAATTCCCGGTGCCGAATAACGGCTCGGCGTCACTTAAAGGCTGGTATACACAAGCGGCCGGAGGCACAAAAGTCGAAACCTCCACCGTTGTTTCCGACGACGCCGAATACTTCGCCCAGTGGGGATGGAAGCCTAAATTTGAGACAAACGGCGGTTCTTTTACTTCATATCCGACAGACGGTTACGATATAGAGGACAGCCCGAACTATACAATCACCGAGCTGCCCGAAGTCGAGAAGGATTACAGTCAGTTTGACGGCTGGTATTTCGGTAATACTAAGGTAAACGAGGGAGATACTCTTGACCTTTCGTCAAACAATGTTATTACCGCGCGCTGGATTGATACTGTCGAGCATACGGTAACACTTAACTATAACGACGGCTCAACTCCCGACGGAACAATCAAGGTTTATGACAATAAACCTGTCGGCCAGCTACCGTCTCCGACAAGAAGCGGATATAATTTTGAGGGCTGGTATGATTCCGGTAATGTTCGTTATACTTATGGCGCTCCCGTTATAACAGGAGATGTAACCCTGACGGCGCGATGGACGCAAAAAGACGTTACGCTTACCTTTGACCCCTGCGGCGGCACAATGGTAGACAGCAATACTATGGCTGTTGTACACGGTCAGCCGCTCCCGTCGCTGCCGGGCGCTAATTACCTGAACTCAAAGGGCGAGATCCAGTATCGCTTCGGCGGCTGGTATTCCGAGCCTAACGGCGGCGGTACTCCGCTCACAACAAGCACGCTTATAAACGCCGACGCGACCTACTACGCCAAATGGGTCGATTTAAAAACCAAGAGCGACGACTATTATGTGCACTCGATCCACTGGGCTACGATATCAAACACCGAGGTCACAAATACAGGCGGACACCTTGTGTTCCACCCGACCGTTAAGGGCGATATCAACGCCAGACTGTATATATCAATTGAAAAACCAAACGGCGGTACGCTCAACCTACCGGCCAATACTCTGCAAATAAAAATCCCGGCAAAGCTGTTCGATGCCGACAGCGAGAAAAACAACCTGTCCGTATTCTTTAACGCCTCCGACAGCGAGGATATTAAGGCGAGATACTCCGACGACGGCGAGAGCATTATACTCTATAACCCGAGCCCGATCACTCAGAATACTATCCTTACTCCCGAGTTCAACGTATCGCCCACAGTGCTCAAGGGCGGATATACCGACGATAACGGATACTTCCGGGGCGATTACTTCAACAAGACCTTTGACGTTGATATTGATATCAGCGAGGTTAAGGTGAACGAAGAAACGATCCCCGCGTGTCACTATGAGAGAACGATGGGGCTGGAGGTTCATACCAACTCTGATACAACCGCCAGCAAGGCGAGAGCCGATGTATCGCTTAACTGGAACACCGACTGGGGCGCGGCTCCCCAGGACGCCGGCGAGTATTTCTACGTTGTATGGAGCCTTACCTCTACCAATACAAACTGTAACCAGCCTTATAAGATCAAATGGAGCGAGGATACTATCCACGACGGTTCTGTTGTATATTCTTCTCCCGCGCTTGGAGAATGGTCGGATACATACACCTCCGACGGAACCCATACTACCAGAGTTGTTACAAAACACAGGCGCGCCGATGTTCACAATGACGGCGACGAATGGGCAAAGGTCAAAAACGAAGCTATACTAAGCGTGTTGTGGAACAACGAGTATGAACAGCAGTTCAGAGCCTCGCGCACAGCCGAGGTATATGTTCCTATGGAAAGCTCGGGAAGCTTCTCCTTTGCCAAGAACATTCCCGACTACAGCAACCAGAACAAGCACAGCATAAACGGCGGTCAGGAACTGATTCTTAACGGTGAGCCCGAGCTTATGGAACTGCCGTATGAGATAAGCTATCTTGAAAATACAAACACCGATAATCCGACATGGAACCCCAACGCGGAAACATACAAAACAACTCCGCGTACAATAGTGATTGATGACGGTAAAGCCGGAGACGTTATGCTGTCTACCGACTACGGCTCATCCTCGCGCGCGTGGGATTCGCAGTATATTAAACAGCTTAACCAGAGCGACTATTACTTCTCCAAGCTTGATATAAGCCTTACGGAATATGACGCTGTATATATGGACGGAAAATGGTCTAATCCGTACGCTAATACCAATGTCGGCAACTACGGCGAGATAATAGTTTACGCGAGAACCGCGGACAACGATAAGCTCGAGATTGTACGCAGGCTAAGCGGCGTTAATGAGGCCGAGGTTACTCTGCCCGATAATACCGTTTACTTCAAGGTAGAGCATACTTCGGATTACTATACAACAAAGCTGGATGTTAACCCGACTCTTTACCTGACCGATTCCAACCACGTCCGCTCGCTTGTGTCCGATGATGTCTCGGTAAAGCGCGATACGATCGTACTCAACAAATGCCGTCTTACCACTACACGCGAGGGCAGCGAGCCCGTTGTGACCGAGTCCGCCAAAGACGGAGCGTGGCGCAGTATGTACCTGCTCAACATCAGCTCCAGCACACTCTACGCGGCCAAGAACTGCTCTAACAACAACGCGGTATACGAGGAAGGCTCGACCGAGGAATGTCCTGTTGTTATCAGCGGCTGGAACTATAATAACAGCTTGCGCGGTTATAAAAAGTACATCAAATCAGGTATTTTCAACGACCTTCTTCCAAAGGACTGTACTGTTGATAAAAGCACGGTGTTTGTAAGACCCCGTGAGGACAACTCAACAAAGCAGACATCAATAAGCACAAGCTATTTCGCGAACTATTATAACAGCGAGAGCCTGAAAACGAAGCTGCCCGACGGTTATTTCTCCGTATCCTTCACCGACAACTGGGAGGGATCGGGCAGAACAATGATGACGGTCACAGTCAACTCGCCCGACGGCGAAAAGTACACGGGCTTTGATGTTTTCTATAAATTGAAAACAACCTACTCAAATATTAATATCTACGGAATTAACCTTATAAATTCCGTTTCGTTTACCGATACTACCAACGGCCAGAGCGCGCCTGACTCAAAAGTCGGCAACAAATCCGTTCTTGACGCTAAGTCGAGCCCGTATTATAACTCGATCGACAGTCCGCAGACTGCCTACGCTACCGCCAAAACAAATCTTATCCAGCCTGTAAAGTTCCAGTACGGAGCCGACTCCAATGTAAGGGCAGAGGGTTCGGTCTACTCAAAGCACGAGGTAGTCGGACTGAACACCGAGTATAACTACAACGTAATCTATACGGGCGGCGATACGAGTAAAACTGCCGATATTATAATCTATGACGCTATAGAAAAGCAGGTTGGCGGCCCCAAATCCCAATGGCACGGAGAATTCAAATCTCTTGATTTATCGTCAATCAAAGAACTTGAAAGCGCTGACGGAAACGGAAATTGCAGCCCTGTGGTTTATTATTCAACTAAGGACAGGGATACGTTTACCGAGGATGACTGGGATATTACCAAGTCTGACATATGGTCTACCGAAAAGCCCGATAACGACAAAATAACGGCGTTTGCTATTGACTGCCGGACTACAACCTCAGGCGGAAAATTTGTTCTCGATACTAAAAAGAGCGTTGCGTTCAACATTAATATGCATTCGCCCGCGTCGGAAAGACAAAGCGAGCTCGAAACCTATAACGAAGCCGTTATCAAGGGCAGGATCGTTGACTTGAATGTTGAGATTACCTCGAAGGCGCGTACAGGCGTTATGCTGCGTTTCGCTAATCCGAAATTTGTAAAGACCGCTTTCCCCGAGTCAGGTACAGAGTCAAAGCCCGAAAGCGTTGTAAAGGGAAGCGTGCTTGAGTATGTGCTCAAGATTACCAACCCCGATAAGGAACTTGAGATGAATGATATTGTGCTGGAGGACGTTTTCTCCAAAACAATGAAGTTCAACAACACAATCAACGTACAGATGGGCAACGGCAACAAGATCCCCATCACCCAAGCCGCCAGAATCAGCTCCTACAGCATAAAGGACGAAGGAGACAAAACGGTGTTTACCGCGACGATTTCTTCCCTCGATCCGGGCGAAACGCTGGCTATAATCCTTCCCGTAACGGTAACGGATGAGATCGGAACCGCGATTGATAACGTAGCGCGAGTAAAATCCATCAACGGCGTTGAGTATGATATCGAGAGTAACGGAACCCACCATATTGTAAGCGACTGCAAGGTTAAGGTTCTTAAGGTCAACGGCCATGGCAAGCCTCTCGAGGGAGCTGTGCTCCAGATTCTTGACGAAAATAAGAATGTTGTAAGCCTTACTGATGACGGCATTAATTACTGCACGCAGTTCACATCTACCGACGAGGTTATCCACTTTAATATCAACCCGGGCACATACTATGTTCACGAGGTTTCGGCTCCCGAAGGATTTACGGCTGCCGGCGACATAAAGTTTACTATTGACGACGAGGGTATCATTACCGTCGGCAACAACGAGGTAAGCCACGTTACCGTTACGAATACTCCGAACTATAAGGTTATTTTCCACGAAGGCAGAACCGACTCTCAGGCCGCGGATTTCTCCAGAGAGTTCAGGGTATATGAGCCGAACGAGCTCAACAGCGATAAGTCGATAACCCACTTCTATGATATTCCAAGCTTCGCCGGAGACGAGTATGTATTCGCCGGCTGGTATCACAACAGCGGATATACGGAATTGACAAAGAATAATGTAAGCAGCGGCGCCTCGGTTGCTTCCGATTTTGAAAGCGACAAGTATACCGCGAGGGATTCGGACTATCACCTTTACGCCAAGTGGATAAAGGTCGGAAAGATAGCCAAGGACGACGAGGATCTAAACATTATCGACGGCAACCAATACCGCGGATTCGGTCTCGCGGGAGTCCAGATCCGTGAACCGAAGATGACCGATTCCAACTACGGAGACAATATTACTCCGAGCGGTATGAGGTTTGTTACCTCGATAAAAGAGGATTTGCTTCGTCAGATTGACGAGGTGTCCGACAAGCAGGTCGTTACCGACGGTAATCTTCACGAAAATGTTGAGTACGGTTATGTCGTCGCGACAAAGGACAACGCCGACGCTTTTGTCAATCATTACAAAGCGGTTCCCTCCGAGTATTCGCTGCAATACAGGGGAGTGAACGTCAACGGCGTAAATACACTCGGCGAGGACGCTGAGAGCCGAAACGTAAAAACTGATTTCCGCTATATCAACAATGTTAACTGTACCTCTACTCATAAGATAAACGGTAAACAGAACGGCGAAGGTTATGTAAAAGACGACCACAGAAACTTCGGCGAATACCGATTGTATACTCTTGTTGTAACCTACGAGGGCGCAAGCCCATCCGAAAAGGACGAAAGCTTAGACGCCAGAGCATATATACGTTATTATGACGCTAACGGAAAGCTCCGCGTGTTCTATAATAACTATAACAGGACTCAGTATTACGGCGGCTGTATGTGCAGCTTCAATCAGGTTGCCGCTATGGCGCTGCCTAAACAACAAGAATCCGAATAACGAATATCTTAACGGAGACGGTTACTTATAGGCCGTCTCCGTTTCTTTTTGACATTTGGTTTATATATGGCTGTTAACGTCTCTATGTGGATATTATACACAATAACAGAAAGTTGTTGCGTTTTTATGGCTAATATGTTATAATCTATGCGTATAATAGTGGGTTAGGTACAGATTTGACCCGCAAAATACATAAATTTATTTGTTCTTTATTAAGGAGGAAAAACTATGAAAAAATCCATTGGAATTATCAGCGTAGTTCTTTGTGTGCTTATGGCGATTCCCGTACTTTCCTTCGGCGCTGCCGCTAAAGCGCCCAAGAAGTATGTAAAGTCAATCAGCATAAAGAAAAAAGCGACAATCACAATTCCCGAAAAGGAAAATACCATCAAAAAAACTTACAAAGTTAAGGTTAGAGTCGTTGGCAATGCTTCAAAGAAGTTCTCGGCTAAGTCATCGAAAAGCTCTGTAGCAAAAGTTAAAGCTAAAAGCAGCAAGATTGTTGTTACCGCTAAAAAAGCAGGTAAGGCTGTAATCACAATTAGTACCAAGGCTAAGGGCAAGAACAAAAAGTCATTAAAAGCTACTCTTACCGTTGTGGTAAAGAAGGATAAAGCGGCCAAAAAGACACCTGCCAAGACTCCCGTAGTTGCTCCGACAGTTGTGCCGACACAGGCTCCGACAGCGGCTCCGACAGCGGCTCCGACAGAGGCTCCGACTGAGGCTCCGACTGAGGCTCCGACTGAGGCTCCGACAGCGGCTCCGACTGAGGCTCCGACAGAAGCTCCGACTGAGGCTCCTACAGCTGAACCTACAGAAGCTCCGACTGAGGCTCCTACAGCTGAACCTACAGCAGCTCCGACAGAAGAAGCAACAGAAGCAGCTCCGACAGAGGAAGCGACAGAAGCAGCTCCGGCAGAGGAAGCAACAGAAGCAACTCCGGTAGAGGAAGCAACAGAAGTAGCTCCGACAGAGGAAGCAACAGAAGCAGCTCCGACAGAGGAAGCAACAGAAGCAGCTCCGACAGAGGAAGCGACAGAAGCAGCTCCGGCAGAAGAACAGCCGGTACAGCCTGCGGAACAGCCCGAAGCACAGCCGGTACAGCCCGCGGAACAGTCCGAAGAACAGCCGGTACAGCCTGCGGAACAGCCCGAAGCACAGCCGGTACAGCCTGCGGAACAGTCCGAAGCACAGCCGGTACAGCCTGCGGAACAGTCTGAAGCACAGCCGGTACAGCCTGCGGAACAGTCTGAAGCACAGCCGGTACAGCCAGCGGAACAGTCCGAAGCTCAGCCGGCACAGCCAGTGCAGCCCACACCTCAGCCGGCAACTCCGAAATAAGCTTTGAAGCTTACAGCGACAGAACGTTATTATGAGTTAAAACTGTCAGCGATAAAGTGATAATCAACGAGGGACAGGCTCTTTGCCTGTCCCTTCAGACTGTAGAAAAAGCAAATTTATAGAAGTAGTTTTTCTTAATATTGCAAGGGAGTTTTGCGTTCGCAAGATTCCCTTGTTGATTTTTGCAAGAATTTTGTGCAGACTTACTAATTACGATATTATAAATATGGTGAAAAATCCTATATAAAATCGCGACAAAAAGTGGTATAATTTACACGAATGCGTTTATATTCAATCAGTTAACGGAAATTTATGAAACAAAATCTAAATAAGTGGTGATTAGAATGAAAACATTTTACAGGGTAAAAACGGTTGTTTCGGTTTTGCTCACAGTTATTTTGACACTGAGCGCTGTTTCGGTCGCGCCAACGGTTTACGCGGCAGGAAACACATGGAATCCGAGCGGAGGGGTTTATGATATAAGCACTGAGGCGGATTTATTCGCGTTCAGGGACGCGCTTGATAACGAGCAGGATTTTAAAGGTAAAGAAGTAAACCTCCTTAATAATATTGAAATCTCCGAGGGTAGGACATATACATCGCCTTGCTCAAACGGTTCAAAAGACGTTTATTTTTTTGGAACATTTAACGGTAACAACCATACTATCTCCAATCTTAATATGGTTTCTTCCGATAATTCCACCGTTTCGTTCCTGCCGTTTATCGGAGACGCGACAATCAAGGATTTAACGCTGAAAGATGTTACGATAGAAAACGGTAAATCATGGAACGCGGCTTTCGCGCCTGTTTCACTCGGAGATGACAAAATAATAAACTGCCATCTTGAGGGTAACTGTTTAATAAAATCCGATGAAAATTTAACTAAGAACTGGAATTACACAGCCGGTATTATCGCGGATAATTATGCGGGTAGTCTTGAAATCAGGAACTGCTCCGTGGGCGCAAATGTAACTATTATAGGAACAACCAATGAAGCAAAGTACCGCGTAGCGGCAGGAATTCTCGCCTATATAAGACCAGGCGGAAATAACACCTTGATAAGCAATTGCGAAAACAGAGCAAATGTTGAGTCAAGTTATATAGCAAGCGGTATTGTCGGTACCGTTACATCCGACAATTCTACCTCTAATTCATTAACAATAGATGATTGTATCAATTACGGTAATATTACCTCCTCTGTAAACGGAAACGGTATTAAAAAAATGGCGGGCATCTTAGCTGAAAGCTTTAGCTGGTCAACCGTTTATATTGACAGATGCATAAATCACGGTGATATTACCGTTAACGGAAGCTGCGCAACCGGCAGCGGCGGTGTTGCCGGTGAAGTTGCTTACTGCTCAATCCAGAATACATACAACACAGGTACCGTAACCGCGTTGAACTCGAATATTTTAGGAGGAATTGTCGGTCAGTTCAGAACCGAACAAACCGGAGAGCCTGTTTACACGGGCGGAACCGAGACCATTTATTTCCCCGACGGATATAACTCATTATCCAATTGCTATAACACGGGAAGTGTTATCGGAGGAAATACTACCTATGTAGGCGGAATATGCGGTATTATTCAGGACGCATCTTCCGGCTCGGGACACTCTATTATGGATAACGCGTATAATTTCGGTACAGTAAGCGGAGGACAATACTCAGGTAACGCCTGCGCGGAAATTCAGAATACTTACGTGAACAATACTTTTTCGCCCTCCGGAACACAGTGTATCGGAACAAATTCAGGATCCGCGATTAGCACATCTTATATAGGATATTTTACTTCTGCGGACATAGACGGAACGGTTTATCCCGCGACTATGACAACAAATCAGAGCGAGAGCGTTTCAGGCGAACCTCTTAGCGGAAATCTGCTCCAAACATTGAACAAATGGGTAAGCGATAAAAACGCTGAACTTGAAGGGAACGGAAAAAGTTACCGCTACCTTACCTGGAAAATGACTAATCCCGCTTCCGAGGACGGTTCAAAGGGCGTTACTGTCCACCCGATGTTCGGAGTGGAAGTGCAGAAAGCGCTCAGGTTCCACGTTAATGAACCCGGCGCGACGGACAGACTGTTCCGCGTATATAACGGCGATTCCTCTGAGGCTGAGGACGCTGGCGAATACACCTTAACGAAGGGTAAGGTTGAAGCCTTCTATGATATACCTTCCTTCGCCGGGGACGACTATGTTTTCGCCGGCTGGTATTACAACGCTGACGACGGAACTTCCAACGGCGATACAGCATTTGTTTTTGACAGCAAGGTTCCGGCAAATGTCACCGACGTTTATGCTCACTGGATTGCCGTCGGCGAGGTTGCCGAGGACGGCGAGGATGACAAGGAGCTTCCGGATTCTATGGGCGGCAAGTACCGCGGATTCGGACTCGCGGGAGTTCAGATTCGCCGCGAGTATAAATTTGATACAAACTACGGTGACTATAAGCCCGGCGGTCTGAGGTTTATAACATCAATCAGCGAGGATTTGCTCTCTGAGATTGACAGCCTTTCCGATAAGACCACAAACGGCAACAAGGTTGAGTACGGCTATGTGACCGCGGCTCAGAGCACGGTTGAATCGGTTATATCAAAGTTCAACTTTTACCAGTCCGGTACAATTGACACAAGCAAATACAAGCTGCAATATAACGGTACAAACGTAAACGGCGTTGATACAACCGTGAGAGGCTACAGCGCAAACAACTTCAGATATATAACCAACGTGGACTGCACCTCAACGCAGGGCGGTTACGGCGGCGATTCCAGAATCAAGTCCGATCATCAAAATTACAGCGGTTACCGTTTGGCAACCTATGTGGTGACATATGACGACAATCCGGATGATAAGTCAAAGAACATAGCGGCGCGCGCGTATCTGCGCTACTACGACGCTAACGGACTTTTGAGAACCTTCTACAACGACTACGGCGGCGCTGATTTTTACGGCGGATGCAGCGTCAGCTATAACGGCGCTCTGGCGTTGTCCGATGTAGGCGCGTGAGGTGTATATTATGAAAAAGCAATATTCTAAACCGGAAGTGAAGCTTGAGCTTCTTTCAAAATCCGACGTTTTGTTAGTTTCGGAGGAAACAGATAACCGCTACGTCAACTCACGGGAAATTATTAAGGATTTGTTCAGCATAGAGGATATTCTGTAACGGATTCAATCACAAGGCTAATGCGACTGCGCATAAAAGACCTCCTATGGTATTTGCCATAGGAGGTCTGTTTTTTGTTTATAGATTATTTTACTGTCACCTTTAGTTTCAGATTAACGCCGTTTACCTTGATTTTCAGTGTGGATGAGCCTTTTTTGAGACCTTTTACGGTAAGCTTTTTGGCGTTTTTCTTTGATGTGATTTTGGCGAATTTAGTGTTTTTATAAACGTTTTTGATTGATTTTGCCTTGCCTGTGATTTTAACCTTGACAGTTTTGCCTTTTTTTACGGTTACTTTCTTTTTGGAAAGCTTCGGGTTGGTTGTAACGTTTACCTTGCAGGTAAGCTTTGCTCCGCTTGTGAGCGTAGCGATAACTGTCGCTTTGCCTTTTTTGAGAGCGGTAACCTTGCCGTTCTTTACGACGGCGGTCTTTTTGGCGGAGGAATTCCAGCTCTGTACTTTTCCGTTTGTTACTTTCAGCGTATAAGCCGCTCCGGCTTTCAGGCTGATTGAATTCTTGCTGATGACAGGCGGTTTAATGTCGGGGGTTTTTTCTTCGTATGTAAGACCGAACCCGCGCTTGTACAAGAGCTCGTTGGAGAAAGTATAGTCGGAGCCAAGCTTAGGAATATTTACAGGGAGTTTTGCGGTAGGCTTTTCTGTGCGGTCGAACGCTGTATACAGAGCGCAGGACATATTCGGGCCGTAGGTTTTAAGGTCGTCTTTTCTTGATCTGGGATCCTCGCTCATCACCTTTGAGCCGTAGGCTGCCATTATTGCGTCGGCGTTTTGGAATCGTGCGACGTCGTACGGCAGGTAGCAGCTTACAACCGTTACCTTTGCTCCGTTATTGTGAGCTGTATTGATGATTTCGTCAACGGATTTAAAGGTTTCTCCGTCCTCGGTTTTGGGATCCAGATCCTCGGCGCCGAACATCCTTGTGAAGATTACAACATTATCGGCGTCCTTGATGATTTCGGCGTTTTCGGTTGAGGTTTTCTTATTATATGTATCAACCTCAATCTTGGCGATGTTGTCGAGCTTATTTGCGTCGGTTAAAAGTCCGACAGCATAATTCATCGACATTATTCCGTCGGCGTTTGCGGCGAGAACAACCGTCTTTTTACTGTTTTTGATCGGGAGAGTATTGTTGTCGTTCTTAACGAGGGTTACGGCTTTCTTCATAATCTCCCACTCTTTGTTATGATTATCAACGGAACCGACAGCCTCTTTGGCTGTTTTGACCTTGGTTTCGATATCGGTTTCGGGATAACCCTCAAGCAGGTTCATCTTTTCTTTTAGCTTTAAGATTCTTTCTACCGACTTATTGACCTTGTTGATGTCGATGTCGCCGTTGTCGGTCATTTGTACAAGAGTTGAGATATACTCGTCCGTTTCTTTGAGCTGAGCGGTGTCAGAAGTTTCTGTCGGTATGAGCAGGATATCAACACCCGCGTTGATCGCGAGTTTGGCGGCGTCGTACTTATCGAAATGCTTTTCGATAGCGTCCATATTCATAGCGTCGGTGATGATGATTCCCTCGTATCCCATATCTTCTCTGAGAATATCGTTGAGGATAGTTTTTGACAGAGTCGCGGGGAGACAGATTTCCTCGCCTGTTTGCTTGGATACATAGGTCTCTTTTTCGATGTTCGGATACTCGATATGGGCGGTCATAATCATCTCTGTACCGGCGTCGATCGCGCTCTTGAACGGTACGAGCTCGCATTTTTTTAATTCGTCATAAGTGCTGTTTACGCAGGGAAGTCCCGTATGGCTGTCGGTATCGGTATTGCCGTGGCCGGGGAAATGCTTTAACGAGGTCGCGACGTTGTGCTGATGAATACCCTCCATAAAGCTTACCGAATGGCTCGCTACGGTTTGGGGATCGTCCGAGAAAGAACGAATACCGATTACCGGGTTTTTGGCGTTGTTGTTTACGTCAACAACAGGCGCGAAATCAACGTTAAAGCCAATCGAGCTAAGCTCGGATCCGATAATTGAGCCCGCGGATTTTGTGTATTCAAGGTTGTCGGCGGCTCCGAGGGCCATATTTCCTCCGAGCGAGGTTCCTGTCGCGAGACGGGCAACAACTCCGCCTTCCTGGTCAACAGCGGTAAGTAAACCGGGACGTCCCTCAACAGACGCGTTAGCCTTTTGCATATCGTCGATAAGACGGGTGTTCTTTTCGGTGTTCTTGCAGTTTTGAGCGTACATAATAACGCCCGCAAAGCCGTATTTTTCAATATAAGCTTTTGTTTCGGCGTTAAGCTCCTCAACGCCGAGCTTGTCTCCGCCTTCTTCCTGCCAGTAGCGGAAGGCCGGCATAAGCATTTGAGTTATCTTTTGTTCGGTTGTCATTTTGGCGATCGCGGCGCTGATTTTATCATCAGCCGCTGACACGGAAACAGCGGCAGCTATCGAACCGGCAGCTATCAACAAAGCCAATAATAAACCGATAAACTTTTTTGTGAATTTCATATTACATATCCTTTCTTTGGTTTTTTTAATTGTATCATATTCGGGGTAAATAATCAAGAAAGACAGGCATTATTGCGCGGTATTCGGCTGCTTGGGAGCGACGTCCGATTCGTAACAAAAAATAAATAACAAGCAGAGAGTTTTATCCGCTTGGCAAAACATGGGAGAGAACCCCTATCGTTGCTGACTGATACTTAGAATAAATCACCTCCTGCGGTACGCAAATACCGCGGGAGGGTTTTACTCTATAGGAGCCGGATAAGATGATGTTTATCTTTAGTCCTTACTGTTTATATTCCGTAGTTGTGATCAGATAAGCCGGTGTTGACTTTGGAAAACCGGGAGGATATAATGGAGCTGTAGTATTTGATTTTGGAGGAAGAAAAATGGAATTGATACAGAGCTTTTCGGTCGACCATATGCGGATTGTACCCGGTATTTTTACGAGCAGGGTTGATTATCTGGGCGACTACAGGGTTACGACCTATGATATCAGACTAAAAAGGCCTAACAGGGAGCCGGTTGTGGATGTCGCGGCGATGCATTCGCTCGAGCATATTATCGCGACTTATCTTCGCAACGACCCTGAGTGGAAGGACGAGGTTATCTACTGGGGACCTATGGGATGTCTGACGGGTTTTTACCTTATACTCAAGGGCAGCCGCTCTCCGAGAGAGATATACGGGCTGATTCTGGGTGCGTTCAGAGCCGTGGAAAGCGTACAGGAAGTACCCGGCACTACTCCCGAAAACTGCGGATACTGCCGTATGCATAATCTTGAGATGGCAAAATGGTACGCCGACGAGTTCGCGTCATATCTTGAGGCGAACGTGGAGAACAGCGATATCTTTGAGTATCCG
Organism: uncultured Ruminococcus sp.; assembly: GCA_902787145.1. Lineage (GTDB taxonomy): Bacteria > Bacillota > Clostridia > Oscillospirales > Acutalibacteraceae > Ruminococcoides. The sequence goes on along the minus strand of CADAEZ010000012.1, from coordinate 28,061 downwards.
AGGACAGACAGACCGGTGACAGATGACGGACAGCAGTTCTTTGATTCGTAATAAAGATAAATAATGATAATTAATCGCTTAGGAAGCTTTGTCCTCCTGAGCGATTTTTGATGCCTGCTTGTGTCTGTGTGAATAATACCGAAATAACAGACAATTTAGTACAAATAAGTTGTATCCGGGGATAAAATATGATAAAATGAATATAAATATTCCTATACAGGAGGAGTTTTTATGCTAAAACGTTTAACCGCGGTATTACTCGGTGTTGTTATGGTCGCGACGGTAGTGTTCGCGGCTCCGGCGAGCGCCTCGGCAGAGGCTAGGTATGAGGCGTCGAGCAGGAGCTATGTTATGGTTGTCGGCGATTATGATTACTTCACCGGCAGCGCGTCCTACACCGACGGTATCACGGGCGACAACGCGTATACGGATGACTCGTCCATAGCCAGAGTTCAGGGTACAAACAGTCGGGGCAGAGTTTGTATCCAGGCGGTCAGTCCCGGTACTACGGTGCTTCATATTACTGTTTATAACAGATTAATCGGGCGTACGATTGTCAGCAGGGGAGTTTACGGCAGGTTAACGTCTGTCAGCTCACCGTCGGATTATCGCGCGGACGAAACTACATATACAATAAAGGTTGTACAAAATGGATATTCCGGCTCAGACTCAAGCTCAGGGTCGGGCACAAGGTCATCTTCGGTCGCGTCTTCGCCGAGAAATCCGAGAAGCGTGAGCCTTAACAAGTCCTCCGCACTGATCGTAAAGGGGAAAAAGACTAAGCTCGTGGCGACGATTTCTCCCTCAAACGCGAGAGGCAAAATCAAATGGAAAAGCTCAAACAGCAGAGTAGCTACTGTCAGCAAAAACGGAGTTGTTACCGGAAAACGCAAGGGCAAGGCTAAGATTACCGTTACGGTAAAGGGGAAGTCGGCCAAGGTTAAGGCAACCTGTATCGTAAAGGTCGTAAATCCGCCGAAAAAGGTTAAGCTCAACAGAAAATCATTGAAGCTCAACCGCGGCAAGAGCTTCAGACTTAAAGCTAAGATAAAGCCAAAAAGCGCGTATAAAAAGCTAAGCTGGTCGACGAGTAATTCGGGCGTCGCGACCGTAAGCTCCAAGGGAAAGGTCAAGGCAGTCGGCAAGGGCTCGGCGGTTATCACGGCAAAAGCGATCAACGGCAAAAAGGCTAAATGTAAGGTAAAGGTCGGCGTGGCGGTTAAGAGCGTTTCGATAAGCAGCAAGAGCGTCATTAAATACAGGGGAGATTCGTTCAGGCTCACGGCTACGGCGAATCCGAGTGACGCGGACGGCAGAAAGATAAGCTGGTCGTCCTCGAACAGCAAGGTAGCCTCGGTTTCGGGCGGCAAGGTGAGCTGTCTTAAGGGCGGTACGGCCAAGATCACCGCCTCGGTAGCTAACGGAAAGTCGGCGTCATGCACCGTCAAGGTCAGGGAGATTCCCTCGTCCGTAAAGCTCGACAAAAGCACGCTGAATCTTGTTTTGGGCAGCAAATATACGCTGAACGCGACTGTACTGCCCTCCGACGCGTATAATAAAAAGATAACCTGGTCGAGCGACAATACATATTCGGCCAAGGTCAGCAAGGGCGGAGTAGTTACCGCTTTGGAAACAGGCTCGGCGAATATCACAGCCGAGACATATAACGGCAAAAAGGCGGTCTGCAAGGTGAATGTCGTACCGCCGACGGCGACGTCGCTTTCAATTCCCGACGAAGAAGCGGTTGCGGGTAAAGAAGAAACCATCTACGTCTCGCGTCAGCCTTACGGAGCGGAGGAAGAAATCGTAAGCGCGACAAGCAGCAATCCCGATGTTCTTGAAATCAAGGGAACAGGCAGGAATTCTATTGAGGTAATGGCTTACAAGGCCGGCACGGCAGTTGTCACGGCAACCTTGTCCAACGGGGTCACGGGTCAGTGTACAGTTACGGCAAAGCTGCCCAAAGCCGACTGGATCGATATTGAAAACGGCGACAAAGAGGTTCATATCAGTTTGGGCGAGAGCAAAAAGCTAAGCTATACTCAGTCTCCTCAGTTTGCCGACGACCCGGTCGAGTGGGAGATAGACGAGCATTTGCGCTACAGCAAAGAAGATGTTATTTCTGTTGACTCAAACGGAGTTGTTACGGGCTTAAGATATGGGATTGCGTATGTCAATGTAAAGATAACCGGTACAAATAAAAGCGATTCGATAGAGATCTGTGTTGACCGGCCGGATGTGCAGAGTATCAATTTGAACACAAAGAGTCTCACACTCAACCTGCTTGAGAACGCAGAGCTTACATATACACTTGCGCCGGAGGACAGCGTGGATTCGTTGACCTGGTCATCGGATAATCCCGATGTAGCGAGCGTCCGTATGTGGTCACCTGTAATTACCGCCAAAAGCGAGGGCACGGCGGTTATCACAGGTAAGACCTCCAATGGGGTCGAGGCTAGCTGCGTCGTGACTGTAGTTGTGCCAAAGGCCGAGAAGCTTATTCTCGACTGCGAGACAGGGGTTATGAGGCTCGGAGATACGGCCTTGCTCAACTATTCGTTCGACCCGATAGGCGCTCAGGATAAGGTAAGCTTTGAGAGCAGCGACAGCTCGGTTGTGTCGGTTGACAGCAACGGAAAGCTCACCGCGAAAAGCGAGGGTAAGGCTGTTGTTACGGCACGCGCGGAATCCGGAGCCTCGGACAGCGCTGAGATTTGGGTGAAAGAGGAACCTGTATCGACCCTGCGCGGAGGAACGGGTGACGTGGCTTATATTGACGAAAGCGGAGCCCTCTATATGTGGGGCAGGAATTACTCCGGTCAGCTCGGCGACGGAACTACGGATGTCAGAAGCAAACCGTATAAGGTTATGGAAAATGTTCGTCAGGTTGCCTGCGGCGACAGTAATACCTCTAAGTGTTTTACGGCAGCGGTTACTAACAGCGGCGACCTGTATATGTGGGGAGACAATTCGTCAGGTCAGTTCGGCGACGGTACAGAGGAGGGTTCGCTCACTCCCAAAAAGATTATGAGCGGAGTAAAATATGTAGACTGTAATTACGATACAACGGCAGTGATTACCGAGGACGGCGAGTTGATGTTCTTCGGCGATAGCGGCGGACTGACGTTTTATAAGGACGAAATCGAGAACATCGGAAAAATAAAGAGTGTATCCCTGGGATGGGCCTATGTCGCGGTGATAAACGAGGACAACGAGCTGTATACCTGGGGCTATAACGGCAGCGGTAAGCTCGGCAGAGAGAATAATTCAAGGACTAATTATCACCCGACCAAGGTTATGGACAACGTCGCCAAGGTCAACGCGAGCTACGACAGAACCGTTGTAGTTACTACGGACGGAAACCTGTACGGCTGCGGAGATAACTATAATAAGGCAATGGGAGTCGACGGCGACGACGAGCTCTATTCCTTTAAAAAAATCACTTCCGGAGTAAGTGACGCGGACGTATGCGGCAGCGGATTGACCTATCTCAAAAACAACGGCGACCTGTATACAAACGTCAATACCGATACCGATGACTATGACTCGAACAATAAAGCTTCTTTCAGAAAATGCGCGGAAAACTGCCGCGGGTTCGAGGTTGCCTTCTATTCCCTGATAGTTATGGATAAGCTCGGCAGGGTGTATACTGCCGGACAATCAGGGGGCGGTCTTCTCGGAGATGACAGCGAAAGCAGCAGGGGAAAGCTTGCGCAGATTTATTTTGAATAAGTTTTTGTGAAATTTACATATTTTTATTGAATTATCTTGTGTACAGTGCTAAAATAAATATGTTATTTAAAAGATATATATAAACGGAGGTAGTTATGAGCATAAAAATAGGAATCTTAGGCTACGGAAACCTCGGCAGAGGCGTTGAGGAAGCTGTTAAGAAAAATGACGATATGGTTCTCACCGGCGTTTATACCCGCAGAGATCCAAAGGATTTAAAAATCAATACGGAAGGCGTAGCTGTCAGGAACTGCTCCGAGCTGGAGGGCGGCAGAGATGACATCGACGTACTTGTGATCTGCGGCGGCTCGGCTACCGATTTGCCGAATATGACGCCGAAGTACGCAAAGCTGTTTAATGTTGTTGACAGCTTCGACACCCACGCCAACATCCCGTCTCATTTCGCGAATGTCGACAAGGCGGCTAAGGACGGCGGCAATATCGGCATAATCTCCGGCGGCTGGGATCCGGGTATGTTCTCTATCAGCAGGGTTTACGCGGACTCGATTCTGCCCGACGGTCAGGCCTATACATTCTGGGGCAAGGGTGTAAGCCAGGGTCACTCGGACGCTATCCGCCGTATTAAAGGAGTAAAGGACGCGCGTCAGTATACGATTCCGGTCGAAAAGGCGCTCGACGCCGTAAGAAGCGGACAGAATCCGACGCTTACTACGCGCGAAAAGCATACGAGAGAGTGCTTTGTTGTGGCCGAGGACGGCGCCGACAAGGCCGCTATCGAAAACGAAATCAAGACTATGCCGAACTACTTTGCCGACTATGACACCACAGTGCATTTTATCTCGGAGGACGAGATGAAGCGCGACCACAGCGGACTTCCGCACGGCGGCTCGGTAATCTACAGCGGTACAACAGGTCAGGGCAACAACCACGTTGTCGAATACAGCCTTAAGCTTGACTCGAATCCCGAATTTACCGGTTCGGTACTTATCGCGTTGGCGAGAGCCGCGTACAAACTCAACAGTGAGGGCGTCAGCGGAGCAAAGACTGTGTTTGATATCGCTCCGGCTTATCTCAGCGCTAAAAGCGCCGATGACCTGCGCGCTCATTATCTGTAAAAACAGGAGGAAACGGTGTAAGATTTCACCCTGTTTTCAATCAGAATTGTCTGCTCGGTTCATCCTTTCGTGACAACGAGCAATGACAGAATTTCAATTTACGCCTTATTCGCCCGCGGTAAGGCCGTAACATTAATTAAAATTTGTGGGCGGAAAGGCTATGGAAATTATTATGTCCGATAAAAATGTAGAATTCAGGAACGAGGAAGTAAGAAGTCGTCCCAAATTCAAGAATAACAAAGAAAAAATCCGCTGGTATCTCGATGAAATCGACTGCTACAAGGAGGATATGGGCAAGTGGTACTCCTGGTTTTTCCGCAGGATTATACCGATTCTGGTGTTCTTCTTCCCAATCAACATCGTAGCGTTTAATCTGTACTATTTTGTAGGACAGAATTATCTCGGAGGAATCTACAGCGCGCTTCCGCAGACGGTAGGTCTTATCGTATGGATTATTATGTACCTTATATTTATCGCCATAGTAATCTTTTTGCCGAGAGCCGCGACCTTCTTTGAGTTTTTGATAGGCGGAGCGTTCTACTTCTTTGTATTCCGTTCTATCACCCTTTTTAACGAGGGAGCTCTCGCCAAGCCGATTATCACAAACGCGCTGGGCTTTACTATCGCGATTGTGCTGGGAATCTTTCTGTTTATGAAGCTTGTGTTCCTGGTGCTAGAGATTGTTTATCACATTGTTTTCCGCGGCGAAAAGGAGCCGAAGGCATATAAAGACGGTCAGGACAGGGATCTCGTACTGTAAAGATTATTGTACTGCCTGTGGCGCAGAAACGTGCGATGAGTAGCGAAAAGCGTGCCATAGGCACGTCTTTCCTAAAAAAACACTTGATTTTTTTGAAAATAAGTGTTATAATTCGATTGTTGAATAAAGCTAAAGTAAGGAGTGAGCAAGAGCTTGCTCCTTTCTGTTTGGCAAATTAATGAAATACGGGAGGGAAACAATGGCAAAAAAAGGCAATACCGTATCCCGCGTCAGAGAGGTTGTCGAGCCGATTGTTACTGAGCTGGGACTGAGGCTTTGGGACGTCAGGTTCGTCAAGGAGGGTGCCGGATGGTTCCTTCGAATCATCATCGACAGCGACAACGGAATCAACATCAATGACTGCGAGAAGGTTTCGCGCGCGGTCGATAAGCCGCTCGACGAGGCTGACCCGATCGAACAGGCTTATACGCTTGAGGTGTGCTCTCCCGGTCTTGAGAGAGAACTCACGCGTGACGAGCATTTTGAGAGCTTTATCGGAGCCGACATTATGGTCAGGATGATAAGACCTGTCGAGCCGGTCGGCAGAGAGTTCAAGGGAGTTCTCAAGGCGTATGACAAAGGAAATGTTACAATACAGGATCACAGCGGCGAGAATGAGATTACAATTACCACCAAGGACGCCGCGTGGATCAAGCTTGACGATTTTGACTGAGAAAGGATGATAGGAAAATGAATAACAAGGAACTGTTTGCCGCTTTGGCGCAGATGGAAAAGGAAAAGGGTATCCCGGTAGACTATATGCTTGAGCAGATCGAGCGAGCTATCAAGGTTGCCTGCAAAAACAACTACGGCGGTAACGAGAATGTCGTGTTTAAGGTTAATCCCGAAAAGGGCACCTTCGACGTTAAGCTCGTAAAAACCGTTGTAGAGGAAGTAGAGGATCCAAACTTCGAGATTTCGCTCGAAGAAGTGCGAAAGAAAAGAAAGAGAATCGACATCGGCGACGAATACGAGGTTGCCCTCGATCCCAAGCAGCTCGGACGCATCGCCGTACAGACGGCGAGATCGGTTATCCGCCAGGGTATCCGCGACGGCGAAAAGGGTCAGATGAGAAAAGAGTTCGAAAGCCGCCTCGGCGAGCTGGTTACCGCTACTGTCGAGAGAGTTGACCCGACTAACGGTATGGCTACCATTAAAATCGGCAAGGCGATCGCTACTCTGCCCAGGAGCGAGCAGATTGGCGACAGAGAGCTTCGCGAAGGCGACAAAATCAAGGTTCTTGTGGCAGATATCAAGGATAACGAGCGCGGTCCGCGCGCTATGATCAGCCGCACAAGCCCTGAGCTTGTAAAGCGTCTGTTTGAGCAGGAGGTTCCGGAGATTTTTGACGGTCAGGTAGAGATCAAGGCTATCGCCAGAGAAGCCGGCAGCCGTACAAAGATGGCTGTGCTCTCCAACGACGAGAACATCGACGCTATCGGCTCATGTATCGGTACAAGAGGCGACCGTGTAAACCGTATCGTCGACGAACTCGGCAACGAGAAGATAGATATTATCGAGTACAGCGAAGACCCAATCGCGTATGTAGCGGCGGCGCTCTCGCCGGCTACCGTGCTTAAGGTTGAAATTCTCGACGAAAGTCAGAAGAGCTGTAAGGTAACCGTACCCGACGGCCAGCTGTCGCTCGCTATCGGTAACAAGGGACAGAACGCCCGTCTCGCCGCCCGTCTCACAGGCTGGAAAATCGACATCCGCCCTGAGTCAGGTTTCTACGGCGAGGACGAGGATGACGAAGCCGAGGAAGAAAGCGCGGAATAATAGTGAAACAAAAGAAAATCCCGATGCGCAAATGTACGGGCTGCGGCGAGATGAAGCCAAAGTCGGAGCTGGTCAGGGTTGTAAAAGCCCCCGATACTAAGGATGACAATGGCGAAATCCTCGAAAAAGGCGCCATAAGCCTCGATTTAAGCGGCAAACTGCCCGGCAGGGGAGCGTACGTATGCGCCGACATAAGTTGTCTTAACAAGGCGATTAAGGCAAAGCGTTTTGAACGCGCGTTTCAGACTTCGATCCCCGAAGAAATCTATGAGAAGCTAAAAAGGGAGATGGAGCAAGGTGAATGACCGTATTTTGGGTTTGTTGGGAATCTGCCTCAGGGCAGGCAAGCTGACCCTCGGCAACGATATGGTGCTCTCCGGAGCAGAGAACGGCGAGGTAGTGCTCGTAGTCACCGCGAAAGACATATCGAAAAACACCCTCAAAAAAATCCTCTCCTGCTGTGAAAGATGCGGCGTCAGGCATATTCCGCTCGACCGCACAAAGGACGAGATGAGCCTTGCGCTCGGCAGGCTGTGTGTAGTCGCCGGTATCCGCGACGAGGGCTTCTCAAAAAAGATTTCCGAACTAGCAGAAAATAACAGGAGGTAATTGTATATGATAAAATATAAGGTAAAAGAAGTAGCCGATGATTTTAACGTAAAAACCAAAAAGATTACCGAAATTCTTTCGGAAAAATGCGGAGTAAATAAAAAAGCAATGACAGCTCTCGAGGCAGACGAGCTGAACGTAATATTCGATGTAATGACAACCGAAAACGCCCTCAAGGATTTTTCGGAGTACTTTGCCGTACGCGATAAGGCGGTAGAAGAGTACGAGAAGCAGGCTGCTATCCAGGAGCCTGAGGAAAAGGAAGAACCCAAGAGAAAGGCGATCCCCGTTGACGAGGAGAACAAAAAACCTCAGAAAGCGGATTCAAAGACCACAAAGAAACCCGCTAAGAACGTTCGTAAGGTTGAGGTTGTCAACACTATCGAGGAGGAGCGCTCCGACCACCGCTCCAACCGCAGAGTTATCGACACACGACAGAATAACGTCGATGTTGAGAGATACAACCAGAAGTACGACGATATGGCCAACGACAAGCTCAAGCGCAATCAGGATACTTCCAAAAAGCAGAAGTTTACAAACCGCGCGCGTAAGCAGCGTCAGCGCCGTGGAGGAAAGAGAGAGACAGAGGCACAGAGACTCGCTCGTATCGAAAAGCAGCGCAAGGAGCGCTCAATCACTATCACCGTTCCCGACGAGATTGTCGTATCCGAGCTTGCGTCCAGACTCAAGGCTACCGTTGCCGAGGTAGTAAAGAAGGCTTTCCTTATGGGCTCGATGATTACCGCCAACGATACGGTTGACTTCGACACAGCCGAGCTTATCGCGATGGAGTTTAACGCCAAGGTAGAGAAGGAAGTGGTTGTCACAATCGAGGAACAGATTATCGACGACAGCGAGGACGACGACGAGAACCTCGTAGGCAGAGCGCCTGTCGTAGTTGTTATGGGACACGTTGACCACGGTAAAACATCCATACTCGACGCTATTCGTCACGCTAACGTAACCGAGGGCGAGGCCGGCGGTATCACACAGCATATCGGCGCTTACCGCACGATTGTAAACGACCAGCCGATTACCTTCCTCGATACCCCCGGACACGAGGCGTTTACCACTATGAGAGCCAGAGGAGCTATGGCTACCGATATCGCTATTCTCGTAGTAGCCGCCGACGACGGTATTATGCCGCAGACGGTTGAGGCTATCAACCACGCCAAGGCCGCCGGAGTTACCGTAATTGTAGCTATTAATAAGATAGACAAACCGGGCGCGAATCCGGAGCAGGTTAAGCAGCAGCTTACAGAGTACGAGCTTATTCCCGAAGAATGGGGCGGAGACATTATCTGTGTTCCGGTATCGGCCAAGACCAAGGAAGGCCTCGACGATCTTCTCGAAAACGTGCTTCTCGTAGCCGAGATGAAAGAGCTCAGGGCTAACCCCGACAGAGCCGCAAAGGGTATCGTTATCGAGGCGAAGCTCGACAAGGGCAGAGGTCCTGTCGCTACCGTGCTCGTGCAGAACGGTACGCTTAACTCAGGCGACATTGTGGTTGCCGGCACCTGCCTCGGCCGTGTAAGAGCTATGACCAACGATAAGGGCGAAAAGGTCAGCTCCGCGGGTCCGTCCGTACCTGTAGAGATCACCGGTCTCGACGAGGTTCCCGTAGGCGGAGACATCTTCAACGCCGTTACAAACGAGCACCTTGCCCGTCAGCTTGTTCAGCAGCGTAAGAACGAGCGCAAGGAGGAGATCTTTAACGCTCAGACCAAGGTTACTCTCGATAACCTCTTCGACCAGATGAAGCAGGGCGAGATGAAGGAGCTTAAGATTATCGTTAAGGCCGACGTACAGGGTTCGGTTGAGGCCGTAAGACAGAGCCTCGAAAAGCTCACTAACGAGGAAGTAAGAGTAAACGTAATCCACGGCGCTGTAGGCGCAGTTAACGAGAGCGACGTAATGCTCGCCAACGCGTCTAACGCGATTATCGTAGGATTCAACGTTCGTCCCGACCAGAACGCTCAGAATAACGCAGAGCGCGACGGTGTGGATATGCGTATGTACCGCGTAATCTATGACTGTATCGAGGAGATTGAGTCCGCTATGAAGGGTATGCTCGCTCCAAAGACCCGCGAGGTTGAGCTTGGTAAGGCCGAGGTGCGCAACGTTATCAAGATTAAGAGCGTCGGTACGGTTGCAGGTTCCTATGTAACCAAGGGTAAGATTATCCGCGACGGTATGGTGCGTGTTGTTCGTGACGGTATCATTATTGCCGACGACCGGATTGCTTCTCTCCAGAGGTTCAAGGATTCCGTCAAGGAGGTTGCCGAGAACTACGAGTGCGGTATCTGTCTCGAAAAGTTCTCCGACCTTAAAGAAGGCGATATCTTTGAGGTATATACCATCGAAGAATACCGCGACTGATTTGTATTGGGTAAAAAATATGTCAGGACACAGAATAGAAAGAATAACCGAGGATATCAAGCGCGAGCTCACGGCGATTTTTCGCGAGCTTAAAGACCCAAGGGTCAAAGACGCGTTTATCTCTATAATCCGCGTCGACGTTACCAACGACCTGTCCTACTGCACTGTATACGTCAGCGCAATCGAGGGACTCGACCGCTGCAAGGAGGCCTGTAGGGGGCTGGATTCGGCGAGCGGCTTTATCCGCAGGGAGCTCGGCCGCAGGCTCAGACTGCGCCACGTTCCGGAGCTGATTTTTACGGCGAGCGACAGCATTGAGTACAGCGCGAATATCTCGAAGATATTAAATGATTTAAACCTATGAATATAAAAGAAATTGCAGGGATACTGAAATCCCACGACAAGTTTGAGATTCTGACGCACAACTACCCCGACGGCGACTGTATAGGCTCGGCCTACGCGCTTGCCTTAGCTCTGAAAGCTATCGGCAAAAAGGCGAGGGTTATCGTCACAGACCGCCAGAGGAAGTTTGAGTATATCTTTTCGCTTTTGGAGGATGAGGAGTTCGACGCGGAATATATCGTATCCGTCGATGTAGCCGACGAAAAGCTCCTTGGCCCCGTTAACAAGCCGAAGTACAGCGGAAGAATCGACCTTTGTATCGACCACCACAAGTCGAACGTAATCGACGCGGCGGTAAAATACGTCGACTCCGACTCCGCGGCGGCGGGCGAGATAATATATGAGCTCATCCCGGAGCTTGGAGCAAAAATCGACAGGAATATCGCGGACTGCCTTTATACAGCAATTTCCACCGATACAGGCTGTTTCCGCTACACCAACACAACGTCAAAAACCCTACGTATAGCTGCCGGGCTGCTCGATATCGGCTGTAACAGCGAGTATATCAACAAGGAAATGTTTGAGACAAAATCCAAAAAGCGGATAGAGCTTGAGAGGGAGATTCTCGACAAGATGATTTTCTGCGCCGGCGACAAATGCGCAATCATCTATACGACAAAGAAGATGACCGAAGGACTGACCGATGACGAAACCGAGGGAATCGCCTCGATCCCGCGCCAGATCGAGGGCGTAAAAATGGGCGTCACAATCCGCGAAAAAGACGAGGACTTCAAGGTGTCAGTCCGTACTAACGACGGCGTTGACGCCTGCGAGTTCTGCGGCAAATTCGGCGGCGGCGGTCACGCGGCCGCGGCGGGATGTTCGATAAAGGGCGACCTCGGCTCGGTTATAGACGCAATCGTAGCCGAAGCGGAGCGTACCCTATGAACGGCGTACTGATAATCGACAAACCGGAGGGGTTTACATCCTTTGACGTTGTAGCGGTTATGAGGCGGCTGTGCTCGCAGAAGAAAATCGGCCACACCGGCACCCTTGACCCCAACGCCACGGGAGTTTTGGTTTTGCTGCTGGGCAACGCCACAAAGGCGCAGGATATTGTCCCGAACCACGACAAGGAATATGTCGCCGGGTTCAGGCTCGGACTCACTACTGATACCCTGGATATCTGGGGCGAGGTCAGGGAGGAGAGCGGACTTTTGGCGCCGCGGACTGAGCTCGAAAAAGCTCTCGATAGCTTTAGAGGAGAGATTGAGCAGGTTCCGCCTATGTATTCGGCGGTATCGGTGAATGGTCAAAGGCTCTATGACCTCGCGCGAAAGGGCGTCGAGGTTGAGCGAAAGGCGAGAAAGGTTGTTATATACGAACTGGAGCTTCTGTCCTTTGATGAAGAGAAGGGCGAAGGAAGCCTTGGAATCAGCTGCTCAAAGGGCACCTATGTGCGCACGCTGATTGACGACATCGGCCGTGTCCTCGGCACAGGAGCGGTTATGACCTCGCTGCGGCGCACAAAGGCGTGCGGATATTCGCTTAGTGAGGCGCAAAGCCTCGACGAGCTGAAAGCTCTCGGTGAAAAGGGAGAGATCGAGACAAGGCTCAGGACTACCGAAAGCCTGTTTGTCTCCTATCCGGAGCTAAGCGTTAGCGACGCTCAGGCAAAAAGGTTCGGAAACGGCGGAGCTCTCGATATATCCAGAACCGCGTTAAGACAAAAAAATCCCGCGGAAGATACCCTGTTCAGAGTTAAGGACAGGGGCGGAAACTTCCTCGGACTGGGAATAAAAAAAGGTGAAAACCTAAAGATTTTCAAGTTATTTTAAGGAAATTGCGTAGTTTTACGCAATTTCCTTTAATTTTTGCTTGTTTATAGGAGGTGAAAATATGATTACTATCAAAAGTGACGGCAGATTAGTCATCCCGGAGGAAGATGTTCTGATTGGTTACGCAGGGGATAACCTGAACGCCACAAAGGAGTTTTTTGTTGAGGGCAGAACCGACCTCAGCCTCGCGTACAGGATGTACCTGATTTTTGACGACGGCACCAGCAACTTTTTTCTGCTGAGCAAATCAATTCAGCTCGGAGGAACAAAGCTGGTGTGGAATGTAACGAACGATCAGATATATAAATCGGGTATCGTAAAGATGCAGATTAAGGCGTCCAACACGAGCGGACTGGTCTTTCACACAAAGATGACGTCTTTGCTTGTACAGCGGTCGATTGAGTTCGCGGAGGTGTACAGCGAAAAGGTGAACTCGGAGTTTTTGCAGCACGAGCAAAATCTTAACAATATGATAGCTGCCTGCGCCGAGCTCAACGAAACCGCCCAGTCAACGCTCGACGCTATCCGCAACGAAAAACCGTTTTCGTCCGCGGATTTGCGCGACGGCTGTATTACGAGGGCAAAACTCGACTCAAACCTCGGCGCGCTTGCCGATGAATTCGCCCAAAATGATTATACCAAGGTTGTTGATATGGGCGAGGTGAGCGCGGTGAATGCGTTTGACAGCTCGGCGTACGTGCTGCCGAACACAAAGTACCTGTTTACAGCTATGAATCCGCTGGCGCAGAGATTCCAGATACGCGAGGGCGAGAGCTTTGAGCTTACCTACAGCGGAGGATATCAAATCGCGACACGCGTAAACGAGAATATGAAGTATGTCCGAAAGATAAACCGGGTAGCTCCGAGCTTTGACGCGGACAGCTGGCAGCCGCTTACGGCGGTGATACCTGCTGAAAAGATTACCTGGACTCACCTGAATTCTTCGGTCAAAAACAGGATTACAGGACTGGAGAATACAGTAGGCACGCTCAACACCGAGCTGGAAAATACGCTTAACGGAGTATAGCGCAAATC
>CADAEZ010000012.1:0-14503 GCA_902787145.1 uncultured Ruminococcus sp. | reverse complement strand
AAGGCTGACCGAAAAGTCAGCCTTTTTGTCTGTACGTCTTTGTTAATATGTGCAATGTGTACAAAAAAGATATAACAATTTGTGCGTTCCTACAAAGATAAAAAACTTTCGAAAAAAGTGTCACAAAAACGTCACTCGTTGGGTTATAGTATATAGAAGGATATAATTCACAGAAGGACGGAATTTTGTGGATTGATATATAAAAACAATAAGGAGTGAAACTCAATGAAAACACTGAAAAAGCAAATTTCAATTTTACTAGCGATACTTATGCTTATGGGCACGATTGCTGTTATGCCAATCAGCGCGAGCGCCGAGGATAACACATCATCCGAATTACAGACTACTTCGGACGAGGCTGCTCCCGGAGTAAAGAAAATGACTGAACAGGACTATATCGAGCTGTTCAAGAAAAGCGGATACGACGTAACAAAGGTTGTTGAGGTCGGAGATTTACTCTATGCGGTAGATGATAAAGAACCCGAACAAAAAGAAAAGGATATTTATATTCAAGATATTAAAATTCATCTTAACAGTTACGCTTCACCGAACAAACTTGGATTGTTTTATGTAAACGGCGAAACGATTAAAAGAGTTGACGTAGAGGGCTACAGTCCTTTGAATTCTATAGGTTTTCTTGATGACATCAGAAAAGCCGAGCAGGACGGAGTTAAGTTCAACTTTACCGCGGAATATAAATTCGGCGAAAAAGCCGAGGAATGTATGCGCCTGATTAACGAAAAGTATCCCGACAGATACCCTGAATATGGAATATATATGTCGAGTTACTATGATATAGATGATTTCAGCCTGTGCGAGGCTTCTGCGCTGGGGAAAACTGAGTTGATCTATCATATCAGGATCGGAGACTATTATGTATGCTGTCCGGAACAATCCTATCCGTATGACCTCGGATACTATATAGTTAGGGACGGCAAGTGTTATACCCTCGAAGAAGCCTATGACCAAAAGGTTATCGACGACGAGGATTTGGACAAGATTGTAGGAAAAATGAGTTGTTGGGGCACCTTTAAGCTCAGTTCGGTAGAGAAGGAATTTTTGGAGACCAGAGAGGATTCCTCCCGCGAAAAATATTATTATAACGGTAATGTGCTCTCAGATCTTGGCGAGGCAGACGGTTATAATATTTACTTTTCTAACATAACGGAGGGTGAAGGAATCGAAAGCTACGGCACATACGAGATAAAACGGGGAAACTATAGCGCAAAACATCCCTTAGGTGTGTATTTGTATAAAAACGGAAAGTTTACCACAATAGAGCAAGCGTGGAAAGACGGAATAGTAAACAATAAAAACATAGGCAAAATTGCTGAGTTGCTCAAAAACAGCAATTTTGACTTTAAAATCAAAGATTATACTCCGGCTGAACCTACTACAGCTGAGCCGACAGAGTCGTCATCAGAAACCCTTCCAAAGCCCTCGGATCCCGTTCCGACTGAGACCGAACCGAATCCCACGGAGCCTTCCGAGACCGCGACCGAGCTTATTTCCGTCGATCCTATGCCGCCGTTTGAAGCGGTCGGAAAGGTAGGGGAGTACATCTTCGGTTATTACGATGCCGAATGCTATGAGCTCAACCAAACCTGCGAGATCGGCGCGTACACTTTCTTCGTCGACGGCAGTTTTTATCAGTATTGCGGTATAACCGACGGAAAGAAATTCACGCCGCTGGTCATCGCTTACGAAAAAGGGCTCATCAACGACGAACAGCTCGACAAAACCGTTGAGCTGATGAATTTACGGATCAAGGAAAAGGGTTATTTTAATACCGCGGGCTGGACCGTAATGCCGACCGAGCCTGTTACGACCAAGCCTACCACAGAGGCGGTTGAGCCGACTAATGCCGGGGAACAAACGAATTATTTGTATATTACAGGCTCCGCAGGAAACATATGAATTTAAGATTTATGTTATTAACACAAGAGGCAAAAAGTTTTGGATAAACAAAGGAAAGACCTATACTGTAGAGGTTGAAAAAGATAATTCAGACGTTAAGATTGAATATCAAAGCTCTGTTATCGAAGATGACGACGAAGTAAAGGTAACAGTAATTCCGCCGTCAGCCGAGCCTACCACAGCCGAACCGACTACCGAGCCTCAGGAGACAGGCAAGACTATTAAGTACGAGGATAAAAAGGTTGTAAAGCCTGCGGTTAAGGTAAAGGCGGCTAATCCGATTAAGGTAAGCGCCAAGTCCAAGATCGTAAAAGCTAAAAAACTCGCTAAAAAGGCGCGGAAGATAAATGCAATCACAGTCAAGAACGCCGTGGGCAAAGTTACCTATAAGCTCACAAGCGTGCCCAAGAAAATCAAAAAGCTTGTAAAGATAAACAAGAAGGGCGTTATTACACTTGCCAAGGGAAAATACACCAAAAAGACATATAAGATAAAAGTACAGATAACCGCCGCCGGCAACACGGAATACACCTCCGCTAAAAAGACAGTGACGGTTAAGGTGAAGGTTAAGTGAATTAATAATCAAGAATGAAAAATGGAATGACAATGCCGCCGTGGATTCCACGGCGGCGCTCTTTTGTATTATGTAGGTTTTACGGCTTCTCGCCGGTCAAAAATTCTATGTCTCTTTCGATAACATCCTTGCTGTCGCCGAAATCCTTGCCGCGGTTGCGGTAGTCGAACATAGAACAGAAGTAGGTCGTCTGCTCCTTTAGAGTTTCAAGCTGTTTTTTTGCCAGCTCGTAGGTGTCTTTATGGAAGTCCTTTATGTACTTGGAGCCGACGCCTCGTTTTCCGACCGCGTCGCGCATAATCAGCGCGTAGTGGTTAAGGCAGATAAAGGGTTGTTCCCTATACAGCGAGCGGAATTCCTCGGACTTTTGGTACTCCGCGAATACCGTGGCGAGGAGATGGTGGATGTCGGTGTCGATTCGTTCGCACACATAGCAGGTTTTGTTTAGGCTCTCGATTTTTTCGAGGGCCTTTTTGTCGGGCTTGCCGGAGGGCTTTTGGGGCAGGACGTTTTCGATCACGCTCTTTAGGTGGGATTCGAGTATCAGGGCGTTGGGCAGCTTTTGTCCGGCTGTAAACATCTTGGAAAAATGCCTGTGGCAAAATCCCTTGGCGTTGGTCTCTATACGGATATTCGGCTCCATCATAGCGTCGCCGACGATAAAGTCGACGTAGTTCTCCTCCAGCATCTCGGTCATACGGCATACGGGACAACCGTCCTTGGGTTTGAAAAGATCGTTGATTGGTATAGTGCAGATGTTTTCTTTCATAGTCTCAGCTCCGGGATATTTTTTCTCTTTTATTATATCATAAAACTTCGAAATATGGTATAATTAATTTATGGTGATGCTTATGAAATGTATAGAAACCGAAAACGGCGTAATAATCAGTCCGGTAACCGACCTCGACCTTGCCCAGACGCTCGACTGCGGACAGAGCTTTCGCTGGGAGGAGTACGACGGCGGATACCGGGGTATAGCCTTTGGCAGAGAGGTAGTTATCAAACTAAACGGCGACGAGCTGACTATAGAAAACTCGTCCGCCGAGGACTTTTTAAACATATGGAAAAGCTATCTTGATTTGGAGCTTGATTACGGAAAAATCCGGGAGAGTATATCAGAGCTTCATCCCGTGCTCAAAGAAGCCTGCGCCTACGCTCCGGGAATACGTATACTGCGCCAGGAGCCGTGGGAGGCGCTGTGCACGTTTATTATCTCGCAGAATAACAATATAAAAAGGATAAAGGGAATTGTCGGCAGACTGTGCGAAAGCTTTGGCGATAATATAGGCTCGGGATATACTTTTCCGTCAGCCGAAAGGCTCGCGGCTCTTGCGCCCGACGACCTCGCGCCGATACGCGCCGGATTCAGGAATAAATACATAATCGACGCCGCTCAAAGGGTAGCTTCGGGAGAAGTAGACCTCGATAGCTGCTACACCCTGCCGTATGACGAGGCAAGGGCGGAGCTTATGAAGATAAAGGGCGTCGGAGTTAAGGTTGCCGACTGTACCCTGCTTTTTGGATTCCACAGGGTCGAGGCATTTCCGGTTGATGTTTGGATGAAACGGGCGTTGGAAAAGCTCTTTCCCCAAATGAGCGCGGACGACTTTGGCGAGTACGCCGGAATCGCCCAGCAGTATATCTTTCATTATAGCCGGATGAATCCCGAACTTTTCGATTAAATCTTGCTTTTCGGGATTTTGTATGTTATACTGAAAGTGTATAACTATTGCGTCGACAAGGAGGATGCGTTATGAAATTAAAGAAAACCACATCCGTAATTCTGGCGGCTGTTATGACGGCGACCTCGCTGTTTTGTGTAACTGCCGCGACGACAGATACACAAAACTATAAACCCGCGGTAGAAACCGCGCAGAAGGCCGAAACTCAGCCTGAGAAAGACGTCGTGTCGGTTGAGGCTGTGCAGCCCGAAGTTGCAACAAAAGCCGCGGACGAAAAATCCTCCGAGCCTGAGGCCGAGACATTCGCTCCGGCCGAAGTAAAGGAAACTAAAAAGGTCGCAAATAAAAAAGCTCCTTCGATCAAAAAGTCAAAGGAAGTTTATCGTACCGCATCAAGCCAGACATTCGAGTACAGCTTTGTCGTAAAAACTCCCGAAAAGATAGCGGCGTTCGACGCCGAGGTGACTTTCCCTACTACACTGAGCGTAGCGGACGACAGCTGTGTAACGATTATGGGCGAACCGAAGAGTAACTTTGCCGGTTGGTGCAATACAGACCATACAAACGACGGATATATAAAGTTCAACTACAGCTCGTCTAACAACGCTCTTGATTTTACAGACGGCGTGGCGCTGGTGAGCATTGTGTTTACAGGAAATCCTGCCGACGCCTCACAAATCAACACTACCCTCTATGACTTCTATGACAGAGACAAGTCCTTCTCCTCGGAGAACGTAACATACAGGTACAAGGAGCTTGTTGACGGATCCAGAGTTGACGGCGGACTGGTAGCCAAGGGTAACGAGGATGTATACGATATCACATACAGCTACACCCTTAACGGCACCGCGTCTACATACAGGAAGGTTGTTACCTCGGCCTCCGGTGATGTTGACGAAGTAATCAACAGCAACGCTCCAAAGCTGAAAACTCCCGATTACAACTACACAATCGGTACTTCGAACGCGAACGCGGATAACGAGATTTCCGTAAATCTAAACCGCGCCGCGCGTAAATATACCGTAAGCGTTGAGGACTATACCGCTGACGACAGCTACACCCGCGAGGTTGACTATCTCAAGACTACTAAGCTGACAACTACGGAGGACTCGATCTTTATGATCGGCGGCCAGATTGTAGCCACTGGTACAGAGTTTACGTTCTTTGTGGGCGGAAACACCGAAGTTATCATTATGCCGAATGACGACTACAACACCGACAAGTTCGCCACGATAAGCCGCCTCGGCTATACGGTTGAACAGGAGAGAATCCGTATCCAGCTGCTTGCTACGGCTAAGACAGACGACTTTAAGCGTATAGGAATAGCGTACTCTACGACCAAGGATTTGACCAAAAGTGAGATAGAGGCAGCGGCCTCCGAGATTACCGTTACCGACGCCAAGTCCCACGCGGCGTCCACCGGAGTAATTATCCACAACTCCACTGTTGACGATTATAACGTATCCGGTCAGTACCAGTTTATCTTTACACCGAATATGAAGATAAGCACAGGTAAGGACAGAACGCTGTGGTTCTACGCCTTTGTAGTTGATGACAACGGCGACGTAACCGTAAGCGAGGACGGCGAAGAAGTTGTTATTAACAGTATTCTTTCGTAAAATATGTAAAATATATTTAAATAAAAATGGCGGCTGTCAAATCGACAGCCGCCTTAGCTTTTATTCGGTTACGATAGTAAACTCAACTCTATCGTTTTTCTTGATGCCGATACGAACCTCTTTGTCGTACTGGCCGTTACGGATATAGTTGTTGAGTACCGCCGAGGTCAGCGGTTTTGCGGGATAGTAGATAGCTTTCTGGATTTCTGTCCAGTGACCTGACTGGGTGATATACAAGTCGTTGGTCTTGGCGAAATAGTAGAAAACTTCCTTGATTCCCTCTTCACAGCGCTTGATGCCGACATAGCGAAGATATCTCGGAGTGGCGTACTCGTCGATATTGGTGTCGTCGCCGTCGTATTCGTTATCGCGCTTAAAAAGGAGAATATCGTCTCCGCGCACTAAAAACAATCTTTTTTCTTGCAGAAATTCCATAAATTACCCTTCTTTTACAAGCTGATTACCATAATATCATTATAGTTGAATATCAGATAAAATCAACAGAAAAATCAAAAAATAATATTACAAATTCTTAACCGTTTATTACTTGTATGGGAATGAATTTCGTAAAGGAAGATTCATCCGAAAAATCTATGCGGAATTTTACGCGGACAGTCTTTGCGGTTGGCTTTTTGGCGACGATTCTGCCGTTGGTTACAGTTACATAGGAAGGGTTCATCGCGCGGTAGGAGATTTTGTAGTCCTTAGCCCTGAAGCTCGAACCGGTCCAGGTGTTGTTGATCAGCGCGTCGACAATCGCCTTTTTCAGGTCGAGTATATGGCCGGGCACCATGATAGTGGTTTCCTCCTGCTTTTCGAAGATATCGCCGAAGTCGTATAGCCTCAGGTTCTGGGATGCGACATAGCTCATCTTGCATTTCTTTACTTTTATTTTGAATTTGTCGACAGCGCGCTTCTTTACCTTGGGAGCTTTTTCGTATACTGTAGCCGTGGTTGTGCCGATGCCGGTGCTGTAAATAATCTCGGTCTTTTTGCTCTCGCCGTTTTTAGGCGCGGAGGTGGTGTTGATTCTGTCTGCGACCGAGGCGTCGTCTATCTCTACCGTGTATTTACCCTTGTACTTTACGTCTGTCAGCAGGTTAGACAGCAGCGTGTGTGACGAGTTCATAAATACCGAGCTGCCGTGCTTGTTGTAATACAGGGTGAGAGTCTTGTACTCAGGCGCTACGGAGGCCTTTACCTTGCCGGATTTAAGGTAGAAGCTGCCGACCTTTTTGTTTGTGTCGCCGAGGTATACGCTTACCCTGGCTTTGCCGTATTTTTTCGCCTTAAATATATAGGTGACGCTTTTGCCGTTGATTTCGGGATTTTTAAGGAACTTGCCGTGCTTCTTTGTTGAGTACTTAAAGCGCAGCGGCATAGTGTACGGGTTTTTGAAGGTGACCTTCTTGGTTGTAAAGCTGTTCGCCTTGACATCCTCAAGCTCAAGCTGTTCGAGAGGTGTGACAGTCACGGTGTACTTCTTCACAATTACGGCCTCGTCGTCGTCGCGGTAGTAAAGGTAAACTACAGGCGACTTGTCGCGGGTCTGTTTATTGGCTGTGATGGTCAGAGTAGCCTTTTTACCGATATTTTGGACTTTGGCCTTGATGTACTTTTTGTTTTTCTTTACCTTGCATTTATACACGCGATTCTTAGGCTTGGAAAACATAAAGCTCTTTTCGGTATACCGGCTGAGTGTAAGCTCTTTTTCTTTAGTCTTTTTTGCCGAGGCAGGCATAACCGCCGCCGAACAGGCAAGTATAAGACACAGCGTAAGGCTTAGAATTGTCTTTGATAATTTCATAAGGAAACCTCCTGTAAATTGGATTAAACTTTCCTACTTTATAGTATAACAAAAATAAAAATTTTTTCAAGTATTGCGTCAAAACAAAGACGGATGTATAATACTATCGAGGTGATCACAATGACAGTACTCATTACCGGCTCGTCAAGAGGTATCGGAGCGGCTACCGCAAGGGCGTTCGCCGCCGGGGGATATGACGTAGCCGTGAATTACAATAAAAACAGGGACAAGGCCGAGGCTCTCGCGCTGGAGCTGAGAGAGAAATATAACGTGTTGTGCGAGGCCTTTGAGGGCGATGTGTCCGACAGCGCGTCGGTTAAGGCTATGTTTGAAAACATAAGGAAAAGTATCGGCGAGGTCGATGTGCTCGTAAACAACGCCGGAGTATCGTCGCAGAAGCTATTTACCGACATAAGCGACAGCGAGTGGCGTGAGTGCGTAGGAGTAAGCCTTGACGGAGCGTTCTATTGTTCGAGAGAGGCTCTGCCGCATATGATAAGAGAGAAGAGCGGAGTGATTATAAACATCAGCTCGATGTGGGGCGAGGTCGGAGCCTCCTGTGAGGCGCATTACAGCGCCGCGAAGTCGGGATTAATCGGACTTACCAAGGCGCTCGCCAAGGAAGTCGGCCCGTCGGGTATAAGGGTAAACTGTGTGGCGCCGGGGGTTGTAATGACCGATATGATGAAAAGCTTTGACGCTCAAACTGTTGAGGAGCTGAAAGAGGATACGCCGCTGTGCCGCCTGGGTACCCCGGACGATATAGCCGACGCGGTAGTGTTCCTCGCCGGCGACAGGGCAAAATTTATAACCGGTCAGGTGCTGTCGGTAAACGGCGGATTTGTTATTTAAACTGAAAAAATGAAAACTACGGTCGGGAAGGCGATACCTTCCCGACCGTTATAATATGGAATTATTATTCTTTGTCAGCTTCCTTTTTCTTAACCGGAGCTTTTTTCGCGGGAGCTTTTTTGGCTGCCGGAGCTTTGGCGGCAGGCTTTTTGGTCGCCGCGTTCTTGGCCGGAGCCTTGGCCTCTGTCTTTTTAGCTGTTGTGGCCTTTGTCTCCTTTACGGATTCCGCCTTGTCGGACTTCTTCGCGGCCTTGCTGATTTTTTTAGCGGCAGGCTTTTTGATTTCTGTCTTTTTGACGGTCTTTTTCTTAGGAGCAGAATCGGGCTTAGGCATTGTATGGTTGTACTCGAACGCAACCATAGCGAGAGGCGGAACGTCTACAACGATACTCTGCTTCTTGTAGTTCCACGGGGTTCTCTCGGCCTTCTTATCCTTCTGGGTATAGTTGCCTGTGCCGCCGAATTCCTCGTCGTCGGAGTTAAATACCGGCTTGTAGTTGCCGAGGTTGGGAACGCCTACGCGGTAGCCCTCTCTGGGTACAGGGGTGAAGTTGCAGATGCAGAGGATGGACTTTTTGCCGCTCTTGGTCTTACGAACAAGGCTGACGATCGAGCTCTGCGCGTCGTCGCAGCTCATCCACTCGAAGCCCTCCGGGTTGAAGTCCTGCTCGTACATATTCTCGTTGTCGTCGATGAGGAACCACTGGAGGCCGACCTCGGCGTTCCACGCGTCGTACTGGGCAAAATCCTGTCCCATAAAGAGGAGCTTTTTGCCCGGATGCGCGAACATAAAGCCGTAGGCTACGCGGAGGTTAGCGAACTTCTGCCAGTCGTCGCCCGGCATTTTGTTAATCATAGAGCACTTGCCGTAAACTACTTCGTCGTGGGAAAGTACCTGAATAAATTTTTCGGTGTAAGCGTAAATCATCGAGAATGTGAGCTTGCCGTGCTCATACTGACGGTAAACGGGATCCTTGGAGATATACTCGAGGAAGTCGTTCATCCAGCCCATATTCCACTTAAGCGCAAAGCCGAGACCGTCCTGCTTGACGTCCTTGGTAACGCCTGCCCACGCGGTGCTTTCCTCGGCAATTACGAGTGTGCCCGGAGCGTACTGGTTTACCATGGAGTTGAGGTGCTTGAAGAACTCAACAGCGTCGAGGTTCTCTCTGCCTCCGTAGATATTCGGCAGCCACTGGCCGTCGCTCTTGCCGTAGTCAAGATAAAGCATGGAGGCAACCGCGTCAACGCGGAGTCCGTCGAGGTGGAACTTGTTAAGCCAGAAGAGTCCGCTGGCGATAAGGAAGTTTCTTACCTCGTTGCGCTCATAGTTAAAGATAAACGTGCCCCAGTCGGGATGTTCGCCGCGGCGCGGATCCGGATGCTCATACAGACAGGTACCGTCGAAGCGGCCGAGTCCGTGGCTGTCCTTGGGGAAGTGAGCCGGTACCCAGTCGAGGAATACGCCGATGTTGTTTCTGTGCATTACATCTATAAAATACATAAAGTCCTGAGGAGAGCCGAATCGGGATGTCGGAGCAAAGTAACCTGTTACCTGATAGCCCCAGCTTCCGTCGAACGGGTGCTCAAGAATACCCATAAGCTCGATGTGGGTGTAGCCCATATCAACTACATAGGCTGCCAACTGATCGGCGAGCTCGCGATAGGACATAAACGAGCCGTCCTCGTGCTGACGCCATGAGCCGAGGTGAACCTCGTAGATTGACATAGGTTTGGTGTTGTAGTCGGAGATCTTTCTATCGTCCATCCATTTGTCGTCTTCCCAAACATAGGAGTTGAGATCGTTTACGATGGAGGCGTTATCGGGGCGCATCTGCTGTGTATAGCCGAACGGGTCGGTTTTGTCAACGCAGAAGCCGTCGACTGTCTTGACCTGGAACTTGTACATTTCGTTCTCGCCGATACGCGGAATGAAGATTTCGTGTACGCCGACCTGGCTGACCTTGCTCATCATATGGATAGCCGGATCCCAGTTGTTGAAATTACCGATAACGGATACGCGCTGAGCGTTGGGCGCCCATACGTTGAACAGTACGCCTTCTACTCCGTTGATAGTCTTTTTGTGAGCTCCGAGTTTCTCGTACAGATCATAGTGTGTGCCCTGACCGAAGAGATATCCGTCAACCTCGGAGAACTGAGTCGGGAAGTAGTTGGAGTCCTCAGACTCGTAGTAGTTGCCCTCCTCGTCCCAGGCGCGGTAGTAGTAGTCAAATACTCTGTCGGTATGTACATTAGCCGCGAAAATACCTTTCTCATGTACAAGAAAAGCGCGGTGAACTTCGCCGTTGTCCTTGTTTACAAACTCAACAGAGTTACACTGCGGCAGATATACCGCAATGCGGAGTCCGTATTCGGTGAAATGCGGGCCTAACAGTCCGCGGGGCATATTGTTGTACATATATGCGACCTGAGTGAGATACTCCTCGTTAAAAAGTTTCCTCATATTGTAATCAATTTCCATAACCAAGCCTCATTTCTGACGTTAAATTACAATATAATAGCCTGCACAATATGACTGATTTAGCTACCTAGTGCATTTTACTATATTTATATAAAAATTATATAATAATTTGGTATAACTTTCTATAGTCACTTGACTAGATATGTTGTTTATGCTACTATAATAAAAAAATGTCTATTAAAAGGAGAGAAAACTGTGGATTTAAGGGTGAAACGCACCAAAAAGAATATAAAAGACGCATTTTTGGAACTGAGAAAAAAGAAAAGTATCGAAAGAATATCCGTAAAAGAGCTCAGCGAAACCGCTATGATAAACAAGGCGACCTTTTATCTTCATTATAAGGATATTTACGACTTGTCCGAGAGCCTCCAGGATGAGCTTATCGAAAAGATTCTATCCAAAATAAAGGGCGCCGAAATATCCGACGACCCCTCAATCGCGCAAATACTAAGCGAGGAGATACAATCGGAAAAGGAAAATATAAAAATACTGTTTTCGGACTTCGGGGACAACAGGTTTATCAATCACCTGGAGGACAGCATAAAGGAATATGTGTTTGAGACCTCGTCAAGGTTCCGTGACACCCCGGAGGACAATATATTGCTGTCGTTTCTGATACAAGGCTCCTATCACGCGCATATCCGCAACAATAAACAGAGCGAGGAAACGCTCAGGCAAACTACTTCGGATATTTTCTACAAGCTTTTGAATTAAATTTATGCAAAAGTGATAGAAAAAGACAATTGAAATAAAAGACAAATAATTATACAATATATAATAGAAGTTTTGAAATCAGGAGGCATATATGATTAAAAAGATTATTTCATTAGCGCTTTGCTGTACCACAGCGGCGTCGACAGCGGTGTTTGTCAACGCGGCGGACAGCTCAAAAAACAGGACGTCGTCGTCGAACAACTACACCAACGCGTCGCAAAACCTGGACACAAAATACGGTTATGACGGAAAAGACCTCGGCGCTACCTACACAAAGAGCGGTACTACCTTTAAGGTATGGGCTCCGACGGCTAAGGATGTAAAGGTTAACCTCTACTCGCAGGGCAGCGGAGGAAACAAGCTAAGCGCCACAAACCTGAAATACAATTCCGCAAACGGCGTATGGTCCGCGACCGTAAGTGGCGACCAGAAGGGTAAATTCTATACATATTCCGTAACGGCGACTAACGTTCTCGGGCAGAATCAGCAGACAAAAGAGACACAGGATATCTATTCCGTGGCTACAGGCGTAAACGGCGAAAGGTCGCAGATTGTAGATTTAAAGGACACCAACCCCTCCGGTTGGGATAAGGACGCTCACGTTGTGCTCGACAAGAGCACGGATTCCTATGTATGGGAGGTTCACGTAAAGGACTTCTCGTGGGACTCAAAATCGGGCGTATCGAGCAAAAACAGAGGTAAATTCCTCGCCTTTACCGAGACAGGCACAACACTCAACGGCAAGGGCAAGACAAAGACAATGGTCGACTACCTAAAGGATTTGGGAGTAACAACCGTACAGATTACACCGTTCTATGATTTCAGCAGGAACTCGGTGGACGAGAGCGGCTCGGACTCGCAGTTTAACTGGGGATATGACCCGGTAAACTACAATGTTCCGGAGGGCGCGTATTCGTCTAATCCATATGACGGTAACGTCAGGATCAAGGAATGTAAGCAGATGATACAGGCGCTGCACAAGGCGGGACTGTCGGTAGTAATGGATGTTGTGTACAACCATACCGCTTCGACAGATTCAAGCTTCGAAAAATGCGTGCCGAACTACTACTACAGAATGCAGTCGAACGGAAAATACTCCGACGGCTCGGGATGCGGCAACGAGACCGCTTCCGAGAGAAGAATGTTCAGAAACTTCCTGATTCAGTCCTGTATGTACTGGGTTAATGAGTATCACATCGACGGATTCCGCTTTGACCTTATGGGCGTTCACGATGTTGAGACTATGAATATGCTCAGAAAAGAAATGGACAAGGTTGACCCGAAGCTCACAATCTGGGGCGAGGGATGGACAGGCGGAAACTGCAACTATCCTGACAAAACCTGGACGGGCGAGACCTTCCACGAGGCCGACCGATTCAACACGAGCCTGCTCGACGAGAGAGTCGCCGTATTTAACGACGGTATCCGCGACGCGCTTAAGGGTTCTGTATTTCCGGATGAATCCGGCGGCAAAAAAACCTGGCCAAAGGGCTGGGTTCAGGGCGTGGAATCGTCGATGAAGGAGCTCAAAGAGGGTATCATCGGCAACGTCGAGGGAAAACACGACCCCAAGACCTACCAGTGGATTTCGCGTCAGCCGTCCCAGACGGTGACATATACATCCTGCCACGATAACCACACCCTGTGGGACAGACTGGCAGTGTCGCAGAATATCACGAACTTCCGTCAGAGAAACGATACTCTCGTTAAACAGTCTAAGCTCGCCGGCGGACTTATCAATATGTCTCAGGGCATTACATTTATGCTCGCGGGTGAGGAGATGGGACGCTCCAAGGACGGTAACGAGAACAGCTACAACGCCTCGGCAACACTCAATATGATCGACTGGGGTAACGCCGAGAAAAACGCCGACATCGTCAGCTACTACAAGGGAACCCGTCAAATCAGACAGAAGTTCTCGCCGCTCAGGGACGACACCAAAAGCTCGCTGGACGGATATAAATGCTATACAACCTCCGACAAATCAAATGTCTACGCCGGCGTATGGCACAACAACACAAACGGCGAATGGAAAAAGCTCGCGGTAGTCGCAAACAGCGACTCAAACGCAGTCACATTTACAATGGATGAAACCGAGGGCAAAAACTGGGTTGTAATCGCCGATGATAAAAAGGCGGGCACAACCAAGATTTCGGAAATCAGCGACGGAAGATTTACTCTGCCGGCGTGTTCGATGATGATTGCCGTTGACAAGGAAAGCTTCGAGAATCCCGATTCTCAGCCTACCGAGCCAACTACCGCCGAAATCACCACAGCTCCTACCGAGCCGACTACTACTGTTCCTCAGTTTGAGCTCGGAGACGTAAACCGGGACAAAAACCTCAGCGTCAAGGACGCTACCGAGATTCAGAGGCACCTCGCCAAGCTCACCGAGCTCGACGAACAACAGTTACTCCTCGCGGACTATAATCAGGACAAAACAATCAGCGTAAAAGACGCTACAGCGATACAGAGAAAGCTGGCTAAGGTTTATGTTACATTTGTAGGGGATGGCCTCCGTTCCTCAGCCGGAGACGGCAAACCCTCTGTCGCATTCGCGACATCTCCCTTAACAAGGGAGTCTCCTCAGCCGGAGACGGCAAACCCTCTGTCGCATTCGCGACATCTCCCTTAACAAGGGAGTCTCCATCCCGTTCCTGTCCGATATTGCTCATTAATGTAGGGGATATGGAGCTATAGCTGAAAAGAGCGGACAGCCACAGAGGGCTGTCCCTACAACTCTAAAAGAGCTATATCTTGTAGGGAATGGGCTCCGACCCATTCCGTGATACGTAAGGCGTCCGTATACGGAAACAACCTCACGCCAAAGGCGTGACAACGAATGTATTGGTATTA
>CADAEZ010000011.1 GCA_902787145.1 uncultured Ruminococcus sp. | reverse complement strand
AGAGAAGAACGCGAGGAAATCGTTCGTAAAGCTTTGTATGGCTCCTGCGGCGCGGAATGTGAGTTCTGCTCAGGCTGTGACAATCGCGGCGGCGGTAGGGTAGATAGCATTTATCAGCCCTACATCGACGGAGAAAAAGAAATCAGTGAGATCAACGCGGAGTACAGAGCACCGTTTGTGAGATGAAAAGGGTGGAATTAAACCGTCCAGATTTCCTTAATGGTTTGCATGTTTTCAAGCTCTAAAGCTAAATCAGCCACGCTGTCGGATAACACATAAAACAGCAAAAAGCCCGATAAAATCGGGCTTTTGGTGCAGGTAACATACCGTCATCTATATAGAACTTGATCCTCGCTTGTTGCCATTGTTCATAGCTAAAAGTATCATCTGCGCAGCGGCTTAAAAATGCTCTGTAAGAGCATTTTTACCTGCGGATTGCGCTGACGCTTAATCCTTGGCACAGCCTGTTTAAGTCCTGTTATCTGCACTTTGCTTGTATAATTGATTTAGGGAGTACCCCATAGGTACTCCCTAAATCAATGGTGCGAGTGTTCATAACGGACTTATGAAAAATTCAGGTCTTATCGGCAGTTACACACATTTCTCGCTCGCACATGGAGCGGTTCTGACGAAGAATGTTTCCATCATCGGCAGTAATTCGTTCGGTAGCTTCAGCTTTTTGCCGTGCCATAGTTTTAGAAAAAGAAACCTTACGATTTTCGTATTTGCCTTTGTAACATTTATCTCTATGAGGGCATCCTTCGCAGCTTTCACATATGTAGTAACTTTTTATGATTTCATAATCATTCTTTGTTTTGCTCTTGCTGTCATAAGCGTGATTTAATCTCTTGCCGTTTGGACAAGTGAAATAATTTCCGATTTCGTCATAGCTGAGATTTTCTACACGGTAAATATTTCTCTTGTATATTAACCAAAATTTATACTTTAAAGAATGCAATCTTTTTTATTCAAACTTCGTTTTTGTTGTTCATTTGTTGTTGTTTTTATGTTATAATAAAAAATGTTAGTGAAACAAATCATAACCCCGACAACAAGGAGGTAAAAGTATGAGATTATTAAAGCGAACCGTGAGCGTAGTGCTGACTCTTATTATGATAGTCAGTCTGTTCACAATCGTTCCGTTCACGGCTAACGCGTCTGACGCGGTTGAGTACCTTTACCGCACGTGGGACGCAAGCCAGAACAAGGTTGTAGCTCATACAGGAACCTGTACGGACTATACCACTATCACTTCAACATCTTCTCCCTTAACGCTTACGAGCGGGTGGTATGTCGTAAACGGCGACGCCAACATCACTGATCATCGTATTACAATCAGCGGAAAGGTGTACCTTATTCTGGTGAGCGGTACTATGGACTGCGAACACGGAATCAGATTGTCCAAGGGCAACTCGCTTTACGTTTATCAGGGTAAAGACACCTATGGTACTCTTAACGCGGGCACAGGCAGCGACGAGGAAGCGAACATCGGCGGCAACGAGGGTGAGAACTGCGGTGAATTTGAATTTCACGGCGGTAAGCTGATTGCTCATAATACCGACTACTGCTCGGGCGGCACGGCTATCGGCGGAGGCGGCAACGGCGGCAACTGCGGAGCGCTCAGCTTCTACGGCGGCACAGTAGACGTCAAAAACAACGGAAGAGCTGCCGCTCAAAGGTCGTACGGCGCGGTTATCGGCTGCGGCAACGACGCCGATTCCACAGGCTCGGACTGCTATATCAACATATACGGCGGAACTATTAAAGCCAATAACGCAACCGATACAACCGCCGCGTGTATCGGCGGCGGCGAGGACTCCAAGTGCGCCCCGATCAACATTTACGGCGGAAAGATTACCGCCCGTTCCTACAACGGCGCGGCTATAGGCAGCGGTCAGGACGGCACAGCCAACACTATCACCATCAAAAACGCGGTTATTGACGCTGAGTCAGGTTACGGCGCGGCTATAGGCAGCGGCGAGGATAGTGATGCGAAAGCTATCACCATTGATAACAGTAATGTTAAGGCGGTTACCGAATTAAGTATGGGTCAGAGCCCGTCCGAAGGCGCGGCTATCGGCGGCGGCAACTGCGGCAAAAGCACGAGCATAAAAATCCGCGAGAGCATTGTTACAGCTTCCGCGAGAGGATACGGCGCGGGAATCGGCGGCGGCGACGAGAGCGACGGCGGCAATATCGAAATCACCGACAGTAACGTCTTTGCTCACAGCGCTCAGGGCGGCGCGGGAATCGGCGGCGGCGATGAAAAGGGCTGCGGCACTATTACCCTGAAAAATAGCTTTGTCTGCGCTATTACCGACTCGGAAGTCAACACAGCGGGCGAAAAGTTCCTCAGAAATTACGGCGATTCCTACAACACCATTATGAACGCAATATCCAGCCCCGCGACTTCGGCTGAGGCAGGCTGGTATTCGGCAGGATACCTTACGGGTATGATTCTCGCGTATCTGATTGAGGGAACTCACACAGGCGCGGCTATAGGCAGCGGCGACAGCGGCAGGGTTGACAAAATCATCATTGACAAGTGTACTGTTACGGCAATCGCGGGAGATTGCGGCGCGGGTATCGGCGGCGGTGACGAAGGCAGTTTCGGCGAAATCAACATCTGGAGAAGCAATATTTATTCTCACGGCGGCGATTACGGCGCGGGCATAGGCACGGGCGACGAAGCGAAAACCTGCGGTAAAATCTATATCCAGGATTCAAACATCGAAGCCGACAGCGCCGCTGAGGGCGCGGGTATCGGCACAGGTAACGAGGTTGACGAAACGCCAACAATCGAAATAACGAGCTCGACCATCGACGCCAGGGGCGGAGCTTACGGAGCAGGAATCGGCGGCGGCGACGCTACAGGCGGCGGCAGTATCACAATCAAAGATAATTCATCGGTAAATGCTGTCGGCGGTAAGGACGGAGCAGGAATCGGCGGCGGCGAAGGCGGCAACGGCGGAACAATCAAAATATTTGATTCCAACGTTTCTGCTACAGGATTAGCCTGCGGAGCGGGTATTGGCTGTGGCGAGGACGGATATGATACGATCGTAAGAATATACGGCGACAGCCGTGTAGAAGCTTGCAGCGGCAACAGCGATGCCTCGGCGATAGGACACGGAGATAACGGTGTTTTTTATGATTCCAGTGTAAAAACATACATAGATGACGGACTTAAGGTCAAAGCAGGCTCGTCAAGAGAAAGCACTTCGCTGTACTACGGCAATACCCGTTATAACGCGGTATGGAGCAACAAATACGCTTTGGTTTATTACTGCGAGCACGAGAACACGGGATGGTGGGGTCAGAACAACGACAGACACGCTTTGCACTGCTCCGATTGCGGAAAGTGGCTGACCTCATGGGAAGCTCATAAATGGGACTCAAACGATGTTTGCACCGTATGCGGCAGCAAAAGAACAACGCTTTCACTAACTATAATTGAGAAGGATAAGAACGGGCAGGAGGTCAGAACGGTCGAGTCAATAGACGGCTACAGCTCATACACGTTGCCCGAGTGTGAAAACGTTCCCGACGGATACGGGTTCCTGTACTGGAAGGTTTCCGATCCGGGCGACAAAACCTTCTTTTATCCTCCCGGAGAGAGGCTCAAAGCTTCATGGGCGAGCCCTGTTGTTGAAGCGGTATATCTGCCGCTCAAGGAAACAAAATACATTGATAAAAACGGCGCTGAAAAAACAGTTATGGCTAAGCAGATCAGCGCGTTGGAGAGCATGGAGTATATGTTCCTGGTCACAGACGGATGGTATGTGATAGACAAGGATCTGGATATTATAGGTACGACAAAATGTTACGGAGACGTGAGATTCATTGTTGAGGACGGCTGCACATGGTCTGCCGAAAAGTTTGAAAACAGCTTTTATCACGAGGATTTTCTCGCCGATTACGAACGCGGACGCTCAACGTTTTCTCTTTACGGACAAAAGAATCAGACGGGCTATATTGACGGAGGATATAATCGCGGCGTGAACCTCTCATCGTTCAGTCAGTACGGCGCGAAGCTTCATTGTTATACGGCGATATTCAATGAATCCTACAGGATTTTCAGAGGCAGGTTTGATTCGTACGACGTCACGAAAACAAATCAGGGCGAGCTCCTTGTTGACGGCGGAAATCATTATTTCACAGGACTCTCCGGCACAAACGCGTATACTCAGATAGGCTGGACAAAACCGACCGACAGTATTACGTTCACACTTATTAACTGTGAAACTCCTATAAAAATCAAGGACGGTCAGGCGTTCAGGGATAATAACGGCAATATCTACAAGGGCGAGATTACCCTCGAGCAGCAGGCGGCTTTGAGTGTGGGTTACAACGACAAGACGCTTACGCCTTATCTTGAGCATCACTACGGCGAGCCTCAGTGGAAGTGGACGAATGATTATAAGGACGCTACGGCATTGTTCAAATGTATTGATAGCGGTTGTGATGACGAACAGCTTGTAAACGCTAAGGTTACCTATGAGGATAATGATAATATAAGGACATCTACCGCGACCTGTGAGCTTAACGGTGAGACATACACAACGACGCACAGCGGCAGGATACGCTGGAATGTCAATGTAGAAAACTGCGCCCACGGTACTGTTAAAGTTGATGAAACGACAGCAAAGGCAGGCGAGGTCATCAAGCTCAGCATTACTCCTGACGAGAAATACACGCTTAAATCCTGGTCGGTAACGCCAGATGATCAGAGCCAAAGCGTTGAGACCGAGGACTTGCAGTTCACAATGCCCGAGAGCGATGTTACGGTAAGCGCTGAGTTTGTAAAGCTTGTAGACAGAGTTGAGCCGTATATTGACAACGACGGCGAATATCATCTCGGTACGGTTGAGCATTTTGAGCTTAACGGAAAGAATTACGCCGTTGCCGAGGATGGTTCTATAGGCGAAGAGCTTGATTCGCTCGATTTGAGCTACTTCGATTTTGTGCTCAACGGCGATAAATACCAGATTAAATACTACACAGGTCCTTACGATAACCTCACCGAGCTTGTGATCCCCAAGACTTACAATAGCAAGCCGATTATCTCGCTCGGTACTGATAACGACGATAAGTTTATGCGTGGCAGCGGTTCAAAGCCGCAGTTCAGCCTTGTGCTTAACGAGAATATCACCGAGATCAAAGAGTACTCGTTCTATACGCAGGATGTAAAAGAGGTTAAGGGCAATACCTCAAGCCTCCGTAAAATCGGCGATTACGCTTTCTCGTGGGGGAATTCTCCCGACAACTACAATATCGACATCAAGCTCGATTACACGGGTACAATTACCTGCGGCTCGTACATATTTAACCATAGGAACGTTGTGCTTCGACTGAAGCACTCGACACATTTAAACAAAACTACACTAAATAATCTCGGCGCCCAAAGTGTAAAATACATTTTCACCGACGCACATCTCTACGGCGAGCCCGAGTGGAAATGGGCTGACGACTTAAGCTCGGCAAAGGCTACTTTTACCTGTACCGACACACGTTGTAAGCACACAGAGAAAGTCGACGCGACAGTTACAAAAACCGACTCGCGCGAGAAAACCGACTACACCGCGACGGTTGAGTTTGAAAACGAGACATTTACAGACGCACAGACGGTTAACAAGACGCTGAGCAGTATTACAGTCAACAGCAGCAACTACGGCGAGGTTACCGCCGATAAAGCGCAGGCGTACGAGGGCGAGGAAATCACTCTCACCGTCACACCCGATATGGGCTATAAGCTTAGCACGCTTAATGTTAAGGACGATAGTAATAAGGATATCGAAGTCAGCGACAACAAGTTTGTTATGCCCGATTCTGATGTTACTGTATCCGCGACCTTTGGAGAAAAAAGCTACGATATAACCTATGAGGAAGCGGACAGCGGCTGGGTAAGAGGTGCTTATTCCGCGAACTACGGCGAAGAAGTCGAGCTCAATGTGATTCCCTGTGCGGGATATGAGGTAAACAGCGTTACCGTAAAGGACGATAACGAGAACATAATTCCTGTAGAGAATAATAAATTCACTATGCCCGCTTCCAACGTAAGCGTATCGGCAACGTTCAAAAAGCGCAACCTCAACATTTCATATGTTACCGACGGCAACGGAACGATAACGGGCGCCGCAACGGCTCAGTTAAACGATAGGGTTCCTCTCACAGTAACTCCCGACGAGGGTTATATACTTAACAATCTCTACGCCGAGGACACTGTATGGGAAGACCCCGCCACTATCATTGATGATGATGGTTATGAGCTTATAATGTCCGACACTGATATTACTGTTTACGCCGAGTTCATCCCTTATACTCCCGAGAGTGCTCCGTACATTGACGAAAACGGCGAGTATCACCTCGGCAACGTCGCGTACTATGACGCGGGCGACGGAACCTATTTTGCTATTGAGAACGGTACGCTCGGCGACGAGCTTGATTCCGTAGAGCTCAGCTACTTTGACTTTACCGACAATGGCAGCGAGTATCAGATAAATTATTACACAGGCCCCACCGAGAACCTCTCGGAGCTTGTTATTCCCAAAACCTTCAACGGAAAGCCTGTCACAGTGCTTGGTACCGACAACAGAAGCGCGTTTGTTCCCAACTGCAATCCCAAGCCGCAGTTTACCCTTACTCTCAACGAGAATATCAGGGAGATTAAGGGCTACGCCTTCTACACAATGTGGGTAAAGAAGGTTCAGGGCGATACCTCAAACCTGAGAACAATAGGCAATTACGCCTTCTCGTGGGCGAACAGTCCTAACGATTATAACCTCGACATAAAGCTCGATTACAAGGGCATAATAAGCGTAGGACGTGAAATATTCAATCATATGAACGTAACCGCCCGAATAAAGCACGCGACAGAGTTCAGCAGAGGCAACTTCTCGCAGCAGAGCGTTAACTACATCTTTACCGACGACCATACCTACGGTGAGCCCGTGTGGACTTGGGCTGATGATAACAGCGAGACTACGGCGAAGTTCACTTGTACAAATCCGAAATGTAATCATAAGGAAACCGTTGACGCGGCTGTCACAAGCGAGTCCGCACAGGGCAAAATCACATATACAGCGACTGCTCAGTTTAACGGAGATACCTATACCGATACAAAAACCGTAGATATAACCTACTCTGAGGTCGAAGCCGTTCCCGCGAAAATTCGTACGGCTGGAAATAAGGAGTATTACGAGGGCTCGGACGGCAAGTTGTATGTAAAAGACGGTAACGATTATACCCAAACAACCTTAGAAGAAGTTACTATACCTGCTTTCATTGATGTAATGTTTAATCCTACATCAGATGTGGATGATAACCTCCAAAAATTCTTTGGTGAGGACAGTATGACCTACAAGGCGCTCGACCTCCTCGGCGTTCAGCTGAAAGAGGATAAAACAAAGCGTGACGTAAGGTTTATAACCGTTATTAATTCCGATATTCTGGCGAGCGACGAGGTTAAAGACTACGGATATATCTTCACTGCAACCTTGAAATCTCAGAGCGAAGCGAGAGATAATATACATAAGCTTACTCTCGCAAACGCAAGTCATAAATACAGCTGTCTTGATACATACAACACGTTCACAGAAGAATACGGCAATACGGATTTCGGCTCGACAGATTATAAGTATGTAACAGCGGCAATCAACGACATTCCCGAAGGCTTCACGATAGGTTCAAGATTCTATGTTGAGCTAAAGGACGGAACGGTTCTTTACGCGACATATAATCCCGGTAATAATTCATATGACGGTTGCGCGATTAACTTTGACGCATACGTTGCATCGCTCGGATAGGAGGACTGATTTATGAAACAAAAATATATAACTCCTACTATTGAAGTAGATGAATTATTAAAAGAAGATGTTTTGCTGGCGTCAAATATGCCGAAACGGAACGGTATTTATAATATCGAGGATACAGCCAGAGGCTGGACGCTTGAAGAAGTATTGTAATAATTATTTGAGGCTGTGATTTCAGACGAAATCGCAGCCTCACAAACTTTTTTTGTATATCCGCTATTGAAATTCGCAAGCAATGCAATGTAATACTACTATTGCCAAAACGCTTGTTGGTGACAACTCCCCAAACCCCTAAGATCGTCAACACGGTTGACGGCTGCGCGTTCAAAGAACACTGAAAACACGCTGCGAATAAAATTCTTTCGCCTCTGGTTCTTTGTATCTAATGTATAGCTGTCATTAAACGTGAATGGTTGACCGCATAAAGCCTTTAGTTGACCGAAATAAAAAAACCACGGTAAAAACCGTGAATACTTGAAAAAACAAAAAGCCACAATTTTCTGAGCTTACATATATAGGGAGCAGAAAAGTGGTGGCTTTTGTATTGCCATTTTATATTCAGTTCTCAAAAAACGTGATAGGAATGAGAAAAACGCCACCATTGAATTGTATCAACGGTGACATTCTTTCGTGGTGCAGGTAACATACCGTCATCTATATAGAACTTGATCCTCGCTTGTTGCCATTGTTCATAGCTAAAAGTATCATCTGCGCAGCGGCCTAAAAATGCTCTGCAAGAGCATTTTTACCTGCGGATTGCGCTGACGCTTAATCCTTGGCACAGCCTGTTCAAGTCCTGTTATCTGCACTTTGCTTGAGATTTAATGGTGCAGGTAACATACCTTCATCTTAGTAAAACTTCCTCCTCGTTTGTGTGGTTCACGTAAGGAGGAAAAGTTTCATCAACGCGGCGCCCTAAAAACAGTCCACTGGACTGTTTTCTTAACGGGCTGTTCAAGTCCTGTTACCTGCACTTTGTTGGTATAATTAATTTAGGGAGTACCCTTTATGGGTACTCCCTAAATTATGGTGCAGGTAACAGGACTTGAACCTGCATGAAATTGCTTTCACATGGACCTGATGCTCGCGCCCCGACGGTGAAACGCCGCAAGTCCCATTATTATGCGGTTTGTTAGGTGTAGTATAACATAGAGAAGTGGGTGCGTCAAGATGTTTATTCATTGTATTGTTTTTAATCAACCGCATTTTCCGCAACGAGTACAACCGTTGCAGATGATCTTCATTCCACAGGTTTGGCATTTGTCGCCGTAATAGGGCTTGTAGCGTCTTTCTTCGGAAATCGGCATACCGAGCAAGTTACTGAGCTTGAAATCTATCGGATTGCCCTTGAAGCTCAGTCCCGATTTATACGCCTGATTCGCCTGTAACTCACTGCCCTCGATTTGATAGGTCTTGCCGTCCTTGACGAAGCGTCTGCCTGTGCCGATAAAGGCAAAGGTGACGCCATATTCCTCACACTCGTCACGGAGCCGCTTTACCCACTCATAATGACACGGACGGGCTCCTGCGTAGTTTTCGCCGTCGCAGATCACCTGTTCAAGCTGTCCGCTTTTGAGGTAATCTCTAATGCTGATCTCGCCGATAAACGGTGCGCACATAATTCCCTTGTGCTTGAACGGCAGTGAAAGCAAAATCGGGATACGCTCGTCGGCTCTTTTTTGGTTCTCACAGCTGACGTTGAAAAAGACATTCTCCCAACCGTCGCCCCAGTCATAGGGCAAATGGTCTTTCACTCTTTCGGGGCGTTTGGTCAGCAGAAAAAACACAACGTCGGGGCGTTGGCGTATGATGTTCCACGCTTCACTGCGCCACGCGTCCGCTTCCTCAAGAAAAAAGTCCGAGGTCATACACACGCGAAGCTGTTCGCCGCTTTTGATTTTGTAATGTCCGATTCGATTCTTTGACAGCGGATAATTGAAGCCCGCTTTTGTGCGGTAAATATCCGCGCCGTTCTTGCCGCGCTGAGCGTCGAGAAAGTACATATAGCAGTTCTGACAGCCCTCGCTGCACTTTTTGCAGCCGTGCCATGGATTCCAGATATCGTGCATAACCTCACCTCCCGGTAATATTATACAATATCAAATGTTTACTGTCTACAAAAGACTCCGAGCTTTCTAACTCGGAGTTTATGTTAAGTTAGAGCCTGCGTCATAACATCACCTTCTCAAACTTCTACTACTATTTTACCATTCACCTTTCCCCTGTCAAGAGCGATACACGCTTCTTTGATATGCGCAAAATCAAATGTCGCTCCGATTAGCGGTTCGAGGTGATTCTTGTCCATCGTCGGCAAGATTGTTGATACAAAGGCTGAGGAAAGCATCCTCGACGAGAAGGATAAGGTTGAGGTTGAAAAGCTCAACGCCCTCATCTTCGACCAGTTCAAACACGGCTACTATGTCACAGGCGAAAAAGCCGGCAAGGCATGGAACGCAGGCAAGGATTTAATGAAATAAAAACTAATCTCCGCTTGAATTTCAAGCGGAGATTTTTGCCCAAATAACACGTAAAACAGCCTCTCAATCGTGAGAGGCTGTAGTTCTATCCCGAAGTGCGCTCACAAATCGACTGAAACGCAAAAATCAGATAAACAGGCTCATATCCGATTTTTCGCCCGAACCTATGAAGGTTGCTACTCCGCCGAGCTCTACGCCGTCGATGAGTTCTTCCTGATGAATTCCCATAATATCCATAGACATCTGGCACGCAACGATTCGTACACCGTGAGCCCTTGCGCTGTCGATAAGCTCTTCAAGCGAGTTTATTCCTTTTTTCTTCATAATACCGCGAATCATTTTTGCTCCTGCTCCGCCCATATTCATTCGGGAGAGTCCGAGCTTTTTGCTTCCTCGCGGCATCATAAATCCAAACATTTTTTCAATAAAGTTTTTCTTAACCTTGACTTTTTTAGGACGGCGCAGAATGTTAAGTCCCCAGAATGTGAAGAACATTGTTACCTTTCTGTCCATTGCCGCCATACCGTTCGCCATGATAAACGAGGCAATTGTTTTATCAAGGTCGCCTGAGAACACGACAAAGGTTTTGTCGTTCTGTTTCTGAACAACCGAAGGCTTTTTTGGGGTTGCTTTTGTAATGTTGGCTTTTACAAGGCGCGGTTCGGCTTCGAGGTTTTCAAGAATATTTCCTGTTCTTTCACACCATACTTTAATATCCGATGCGAATGCGTCCTCGGTAGCTTCAACATAGATTTTTGTACCATCCGGTTTTTCTCTGAGATAGTCCGCGACCTTTACAATCGGACCCGGGCAGCTCAGCCCTTTGGCATCAATAAACTCAGGCTTCTTTTCGGGAACTTTTTCTTTTTTTGCTTCGGTTTTTGCGCCGTTAATATATTCTTTGTATGCATTGTATCCGCCCTCGAGGTTTGTAACATCATAACCTCTGTCCGCGAGTATTTCGGCTATTTCCTCGCTCCAGTCGCCGACGCGGCAATATACATATACAGGTTTATCCTTGGGTATAGTATCCAGCTTGTTCGCAAAGCTTGAGAACGGAACATTAATTGCTCCCTCAATTGAACTTATAATAAGCTCATCGGGTTCTCTTAAGTCTACAAGCGTTACCTTCGAGAAATCCAGTTTTGCAAATTCCTCCGCGCTTATTCTCTTGATATCTTCCATTTTGATTACTCCTTTCCTACCAGTAAATAATATCAGAATACAAGCGGTTTTTCACTTTTTTCATCGGGAAATAAATTTAAACTTTTTCCCACTTAAAAAAATTAGATTAAACTCCCGTCTGAATTTTTGACGAAAGCTTGTCCGTCAATATAAAATGATTTAGACGAAAGGAGCGATTGATATGAACATAAGGTATATCGTCATATCAAATACTTATAACAAACGAATGTTGCGATGTTGCATTTACTGACAAAAACTATGTAATTATGTATTGACGATATTTTATGGAGGAAAACAGAATGAAAAACACAAGACGCGTCCTGAGCGTGTTGCTTGCTGTATTAATCACGTTATCAATTCCGATTTCGGTTAACGCGGTTTACAGCAATGTTTATACCGTAACGCTTACACAGGACAGCAGAGTAAAGTACAGCAGTGTACAGAAAGAAACTTTTGAAATTAAAGAAAACGCGTACAGAAGCATTTACGCTAAGTCAATTGATAAAGATTATTATATTGACGATATAGATGTTAATCCCGCCGAAAACGCGGATGTAAGCTATAACGTAAAAACAGGCGAGGTGTTTATTGAAAATGTCTCATCCGACATCACACTCACGCCTGTGTTAAAGAAAAACACTTCAGCTGAAAAGATAGACGTTGAGTGGGCGCTTGCAGGGAACGGCAATTATGACGAAGAAAATCCTGCCGCTTATGTGAAGTTTAAGGCGACCGTTAGTGATAGCGACGGCAATCCTGTTGTAAATACAAAGATAAGCCTGAAAGCTGACGAAAGCGATAAGTCAGCCTCAACAAGCGCCGCAACTGACAAAAACGGCGTTGCTCAGCTCAAGCATTCATACGGCTTAGGAGAGCACACGGCAGTTATTACAGCGGGCGATGTAAGCAAGACAGTTACATTCAATGTGGTTCAGCACAAAAAATCCGAGCTTGAACTGTATACCTATCAGCTCAAAGATTCATTAAAAAACACTTCAACAGGTTCAGTCAGCGGACTTAATCCTCTCTATGAATACTACACATCACCGCTTCATTACGCGGCAATTGTTGTAGGCTCGGGCGAGTGGAAAACGCCCGAAAACGGAGAGATAAAGAACCTTTCCGCGGGTCAATACGCGCTGAGATTCAGAGAGCACACCGAAGGCAATACAATTTATCTCCATTCGGATTATAACTTCTTTACTATAGGCAGAGCCGAGTGGACAGTAAAGGCTGACACGGAAAACTCAACAAATGTAAGTTTTGCCGACGATGAATTATATGCTGCTCCAGGTTCAGATGTATATTATTATGTAACTCCCGACAAGGGATATGAGATTTCGGACTACAGCGTTGACAAACCGTCATATATTTCTGAAATTGATTATAACGCTGAAAAAGGATATATCAGGCTGAACGGCGTTACAGGCAGTGTAAATCTGACTGTTAAGGCGGAAAAAGCAGCAGCTTTAATCAGTAAGGCTTCAGGCCTTTCATCTGTCAGAATTCTGGCGTTATCTTCACCTGTCAGCGCGTTAGGTGCTTCGGCAGAAAATGAAGGTTTAAGAATAACAGATGTTTATCAGAACACATCGGGAAGCGAGGACGGCAAAAAGATTTACTTTACCGTAAAGGGAAGTGAGGATTTTGCTTCGGACAATCTTCCGACTCTGTACAATAAACAATCGACAGCTTCAAATTATTCAAAGGTTAGCAGATATACAGTTAACGATGACGGAAGCGCGACAGGCTATGTTTCAATCAGCGATTCGACAACCGCAGAAAAGATTTACGACGTCTACGCCTCATTCGGCGACGAGGAAACCGAGCACGTTACCCTTAATGTTCTTAAAAGACCGAGCATTACAAAAACAGACCTGACCGTCACCAATGAAAAGGGTGAAAAAAAGAACGGTACAATTACCGTAACCAAAGCTGATTATGCTGACGGTAAATTTATTTATAATAAACAGGGTTCAAGTAATTATCTGTGGTCTGACACAAACGTAATCACAGGACTTGAACACGGAACATGGTATGTTTATGTAGCGCCGTATTTTACAAAGACAAACGAAAACGAATATACCGTTCAGGCGAGAAGCTCATCTGCTTCCGTGTCTGTCGGTCAGGACGAAGACGAAACAGTTTTCTACACAGTTAAATTTGTGAACGCGGCAGGTGATACTGTCTCAGAGAAGGAATATGAAGAAGGAACAAAGGCGTCATCGGTAACAATTCCCGCTAACACCGCGGATTATACTGACGGCAATAAGGTTTACTCCTATTCGTGGGGTGAAATCTCGGACGTAACAACAGATAAAATCTATAACGAAATCGAAAACGTGACTGTTAAAAAAACAGCACAGCTCGAAATCACAGGTGTGTCACAGAATGATTCTGACGGTAATCATCTCAGCTTTGGTTTAAGTCTTAAGGACGAAAACGGTGAGGAAATCGAAGATAAAAGCGGCGTCAAGGTTTATATCGACGGCAATGCCGCAAGAGGAAATATCAGCGGTTCGGAGTTTGTAGGAAACTCCGCTGTTTCACAGGGTACTCACACCGTTTACGCAACTTTTGCAAGCGACGAATACGTTGACGCCGCAAGCGGCAGTATTACTGTAAATCTCACAAAAGCTCAGAAGCCCGAACTCTCCCAGACTCCTGACATAAACACAAGCGGAAAGGGCACAATTACAATAACAAGTCCTTATTCAAAGTTTGTTTACTACAGACAGGGCAGTCCCGAAACAGTAACAGAGAATAAGGTTATTGAGGGGCTGTACGGCAGCGATGATTCTCATGTTTCGGCGCTTTACTATGTATATGTTCCGGCGCAGGCAACAGAAGGAGAATCAGATTACAATTTCCTTATTCCGTCGGATAAGACGACGATAACAGTAGAAAACAAAACTGAGGAAGAGACCGAGCCTTCAACTTCTGAGCCCACAGAACCCACACAGCCGTCGGATCCTGAACCCGAACCTTCCAAAAAGGCGACAACAACTCAGATTACAGATATTCACCAGAAAGAAACCAACAACGCCGAAGGCAAAGTTATTATAGTCAAAGTAAAAGTCACAGACGAGGACGGCAACGCTGTTTACGAGGATGTTTCAGGCTATAACGTAACTCTCAGTCACACAGCCAATACAAGCGGTAAGCTCAACTCAAACGGCGAAATTGAGTTTACAATCTACAATTTAAAGGAAGGTGTGACAATATTTACAGCGTATTTCAACGGTACCAATTACGAGAGCTCACAGAGCGCTTCGGTATCTGTTAACGCGGTAAAAGCCGCGAAACCCGAGCTTTCAAGCACTCCCGACCTTAACTCGAGCGGCAACGGCACAATAACAATCACCAGTGATTTTGATGTGCTCAATTATTACCGTGAGGGCGGCAACGAAAGCACAACTTCCGATAAACTTCTTACGAATCTTTCGTCAGGCACTTACTATGTATATGTTCCCGTTCAGACAGTAAACGGTAATTCTGACTACAACTTCCTTCTTGCGTCCGAAAAGGCAAAGATAAAAGTGGAGAAGCTCACTGCCGAGACCTATACGGTTACAACGTCCGACGATGTTACGCTTACTTTGCCTGAGTTTACCGAAAACGGAAATCTCCTTTATAACGACCTGGTAACGGTCTATAAGGCAGGCGCAAAAGCATGGAAGGTCGGCGATTCTATTGTTGCGTACGGCGAGAGCTACAGCTTCCGCGTAGGCGGCGACATTGAAATCTATCCCGTTGCTGATGAGGTGGAAACAAATCCCGCGATTACAATAGTTTCACAGACGCGTGTGACATCTTCGCATAAGGTTAAGTATATCGCGAATTATACACCTGTCGACGGATACAGGG
The DNA here is from genome assembly GCA_902787145.1 of uncultured Ruminococcus sp. GTDB lineage: Bacteria > Bacillota > Clostridia > Oscillospirales > Acutalibacteraceae > Ruminococcoides. Next base: position 14,366 of record CADAEZ010000011.1, on the reverse strand, counting down.
TGCTTGAGTACGGCTTTGTTTACGGTAAGAATGTAACGCGTTCAGACCTTACTCTTGAAAACGTCGGCAATCAGGGCACGGGTACAGGAACAACTGACCCGGGTAATGTAAAGAAATACATCTTTGATGAGTACGTTTCCAATCAGATTGCAATCAGCTACGGAATTACAGCTCAGACTCCGGGCGATTACGCCGCGGTTGTCGCGTATGTTATAGTAGAAAGCTATAACGGCGAAAAGAAGGTTATTTATTCTGAACCCTCGGTATATACGTACCCTGTTCAGCTTTAACGGGGTGATTGTTTGAAAAGATACTACACAACCCCAAGCGTCAGCTGTGAGGAATTAGCCTCTGAGGATGTTCTGCTCAGTTCTATCCCGTCAGGTTACAGAGCGCAGTATTTCACGAATCCTACAATTCCCGAGGCTGACCCGAACAATGTATTTGATGATTAAAGGTGATTAATATGAAAGTATATATAAGACCGAACTTTGAATTTATAGAATATGATTTGGCGGATACCCTGACTACGTCGGGCTCTCCTGCCGCCACAGTTCCCTTAATCCAGGAAGGTGAAGGAATAGACGACTGACATCACCTTCCCGTCTCGAAAAAGCACCGCACCCGATACTCGGATGCGGTGCTTTTGTGTATTATTTTATGATAAGGTCTTCTTTTTGCGAGATTAATTTTTCAATATGAAATGAATTGATAACTGGATTGTCTTCGTCCATAAGTGAAAGTATAAGATAACTCGCTCTGCTGTCATACGCCAGACGCTTATCTTCTTCTGACGGTCTGGACGGAGTTTCGGGATGGCTGTGCCAGTTGCCGAGAGGGGAAAGCCCGTTTGCTCTCATATCCTTGATTGCCTCAAGCTGCTCCTTAGGGTCAAGCGAGAAGTGCTCATTGGAATGGTCGGTGTTGGTGAGAAGATAGACCTTTTTTATCTCCTTGTCGTCACCGTTTGCCGTTCCCGCTATCAAGCCGCAGGCTTCGTTCGGAAGTTCATTTTTTGCGTGAGCGACAATTTTGTCAAAATCAGATTTTAACAGTGAAATCATATTCCGCCACACTCCGCCTGTTCATAGTCCACAAGTTCCGTGACAACAGGATGGTTGTGCTCTCCGTGGTACGGCAGTTTTACTTTTCGCCATTCCATCCTGAGTGCGTCAAAGGTTAAGAGAGAGCCTGTCAGAAGCTCGCCTGTATCCGTGATATACTTCACAGCTTCCATAGCCTGAAGGCTGCCTATTACGCCGCCCATCGCGCCTATAACTCCTGCCTGCTTACAGGTAGGAACAGCGTCCTTAGGCGGCGGGTTTTTGAATACGCAGCGGTAGCACGGTCCTTTGTTCGGAACATAAGTCATAAGCTGTCCCTTGAAGCGGATAATTCCCGCGTGAGAGAACGGCTTTTCTGCCAGAACGCACGCGTCATTAATAAGAAACTTAGCAGGGAAATTATCTGTACCGTCAATAATGAAATCGTAGTCCTTAATAATCTCAAGAATGTTTGCGCTCGTGATAAAGGTATGATATGTGATAACCTTTACGTCGGGATTCATAGCTTCCATTGTTTCTTTGGCGCTTTCAACCTTCGGTTTTCCCAGATCCTTTGTTGCGTGGATAATCTGACGCTGAAGGTTCGAGAGGTCGACTTCATCCGCGTCGGCAATTCCGATTGTTCCTACTCCTGCCGCAGCCAGATACATCGCCGCGGGAGCGCCCAATCCGCCCGCGCCGATAATAAGCACCTTGGCGTTAAGGAGTTTTTTCTGACCTTTTACGCCGATTTCTTTCAGAATAATGTGGCGTGAATAGCGTTCGAGCTGTTCGTTAGTGAATGCCATTACCGACCGCCTCCCATAAAGTAAAGAAACTCAACGTTGTCGCCGTCAGACAGGGCTGTGTTATTAAAAGCTCCGCTCTCGACGAACTCGTCGTTTAACGACACCGTAACGTACTGCGGCGTTTCAACCTCTTCCAGCTCAATGAGCTCAGCGATTGTCAAGCCTTCCTTGAATTCTTTGGTTTCGCCTGCAACAATAATTTTCATTATGATTACTCCTTTACAGTTTTTCTATTATGCTTGTTATTTCATCCTGCCTTACGGCTCCTCTCAACCTTTCGGTTTCCTCTCCGTCAACAAAGAAGATAAGAGTCGGCGCGGCCTGAACTTCGTATTTTTCGGTCAGCTCATAGTTAAAGTTTACGTTAATCTTTGCAACCTTAATTTTGTTCTGATACTTGTTTTCAATCTGCGATAATACGGGCGAGAGCATTTTACAGGGAATGCAGCTGTCTGAATAAAAATCAGCCAAAACAGGTTTTTCGGATTTTATTACTTCATTTTCAAAATTTTCAATACTTACTTTTACAGCCATAATTATCCTCCGATTGATTTGATTGAATGGTAAAAATCGTCTTTGAGGTCTTTGATATCCTCAATACCGACGCTGATACGGATTGTATCGTCATATACTCCCGCGTTTTCGCGCTGCTTTTTGTTTGCGTGAGCGTAAATTGTGCTGGCGGGATGAATCACAAGCGTGCGTACATCGCCTATATTGGTTGCGATAAGCGGTATTCTGAGCCTTTTTATGATTTCAAAAGCTCTGTCCCTGCTTCCTGCTCTCAGTGTGATTATTGCTCCGCCTTTGCCGCCGAACTGCTTTCTGACAAGCTCCTTGTATTTGCCGAGAGTCGGATAATTAACGCTTACTCCGTCGATATTGTCAAGAATCTCAGCAAGTTCTTTTGCGTTGTAACAAAGTCTTTCCATTCTGAGTCCCAGCGTTTCAAGTCCCACCGAGTTCATAAACGCGTTCATCGGCGACAGACACGCTCCGACGTTGCGCCAGAGTCCGTTTCTCAGCTTTGCCGAGAATGCAAATTTGCCATACTTTATATATTCGCTCAGCGACGGATAGTTTTTTTCATCCCAGTTAAAATTGCCGCTGTCAACAATTATTCCGCTGACTGAGTTTCCTCCTCCGTTTATGTATTTTGAGGTAGAGTGAATAACAATATCAGCACCGTATTTTATCGGGTTAATAAGGTACGGGGTAGCGGTTGTACTGTCAATAATAAGCGGTATATTTCTGCTGTGCGCGAGGTTAGCGACGCTCTCAATACCAACTACATCGAGCGCTGGGTTGCCGATAAGCTCCGCGAAAACCGCCTTTGTGTTTTCGTTGAGCAGCGGTTCAATACTCTGTGCTGAAATGTGGTTTACAAAGTTTGTTTTGATTCCAAACGCTTTTAAATCACCCAATAAATCTATTGTGCCGCCGAACAATCCTGAACCCGCGATAATTTCGTCACCCGAGGATAAGATGTTAAGTAAAGACAGTGTAACCGCGGCCATTCCCGAGGAACACGCTACCGCCGAAATTCCGCCCTCGAGAGCGGCGATTCTTGCTTCGAACGCAGCGACGGTCGGGTTGTTTATCCTTGTATAAGAATAACCCGCGGCTTTATTGTTGAATATTTTTTCGAGCTGTTCGGGACTCTCCTGAGCAAACGCACTCGATTGATAAATCGGTGTGAGTGTAGCGCCTGTCGCTTTATCGCCCGAAAAAGCATTGTGCAGCAGCGCTGTGTTAAACTCCATAGTATCACCTTGCTAAATAATGTAATGGTAATCGTCGGGCATTCTGTATTCCGACGGTGTAAAGCCAAAGCTCTTTTTAAACTGTTTTGAAAAATACGCTGTGTCTTTGTAATCCATACGGTTAGCGACCGCGCTTACTTTCATCTGAGTGTTCTTCAGAAGCCATGCGGCTCTTTTCAGTTTAATATTTGTTATATAGTCAACAAATCTGATTTGAGTCTGAGCTATAAAAACCGTGCTCAGGTACGATTTGTTTATATGCAGTTCTTCGGATAAAGACTTTTGTCTCAGGTCGCTCTCGGGATTGTAGAGAATATATCCGATGATTGGCTCAAGAGTTTCGTTGTGCGGTACAAAAAGTGTTTTGAAATTATTGTACAGAAGGGTAAACCTCATCAGCTGTACATCAGCCTCAACATCATCCGCGTCTGTAAATTCGTTTTCATTCATATATAAATCGAGCCAGTCGTATTCACGGAAGATTTTTTCTGCCAGTATATCGAGTATTTCCGATGAATGTCCGCTGTTATAAAGCGTATCCAACTCGCTTAGAATGCTGTCGTCCTGTTTTTTGAACAGTTCAAACAAGCTATCCGCGGTTTTGTCAATCGCGATTTCACTGACATTTTTGCCCGAGGTAATCCGATTGAAGAGCGAGAGTACGGCGTCTTCGTTGAACGGCAGAGTAAAATAATCATCAATGCCTATCACTATACCCTTGCGCGCGGTTTCAAAATCTCCGCTTGCGCTGCAAAGCGCGATGTGACCGCAAGATTTGTTGTTGCGGAATTTTTTCAGAAGTTTAAAGTCGTTTGCTGCCACAAGACTGCTCTCAAGCACAACAAGGTCAAAACTCCTTGAATGCAGGATTTCTCTGAATGTGTCGGTTGAGTCGCATACCGATTCAATCTCAAAGCCTGTCTGCTCACCCCATATGTGCAGCGCTGTCAGCTTTGCGAGTAAATTTGTGCTTTTAAGTACCAGGGCAACGCTGTACATAATCCGACCTCCTAAAAACTAGTAAACATATGTAATTAATAGGTTATATGTTTTTAAAAAATACGCAACTACTAAAGCTGCGTCTGATTTTCGACTATTGTAACACATAATAAAATTTATTTCATACGTGTATACGTGAAAAAAATTTATAATTTTTCTATGAGATTATAGCATAAGGTTTTCGGTTTTACAAGCAAAAAAGCCAATAAATTATTATAGGGAAATCCTATAATTCGTAATAGAATTCAGGGATTGGACAGAGGGCGGAATTTGTTATATAATCAGCTTACAGTTTAAAAAATGAATTTTAAATTTGTCGGTATAGTTTAAGAAAAACGGTCACCTCATAAGTGAACAGTTGCAGGTTCATATCCTGCTATCGGCGCAAACAGTCTATAAGGAGGCAGCAGAAGTGAAAATTAAATTTGAATCACTTGTAAGAAAAAACTATAGATTCGGACGAATGTGCAGCTGTTGCTGTTCACACAATTTTTAACTCTTGCCATTTGCCATAAACCTTTTATATAGATAAGTAACAATAAAAAGCATTTTGCATCTTTTCCATTCTTTTTAGAATTACCTATTCTGAACAGCCCGATTATTTCGGGCTGTTTTCCTTTAGTCGGTAATTGACATTAATTATTTCTTATGATAATATAACCTACAGAAAAAGTAGGTTTTGTAAGGAGACAATATGCTTAATCAGTTTTCGAGAACACAGCTTGTGTTCGGCAAAGGGGCTATGGAGGTTCTTAAGGGAGCAAGTGTAGCCGTTTTCGGCATTGGCGGCGTAGGAGGATACACCGTAGAAGCGCTTGCGCGCTCGGGTGTCGGCAGAATTGATATTATTGATGATGATAAAATCTGTCTGACAAATATTAACAGACAACTTCTAGCTACCAGGGATACTGTCGGAAAATATAAAGTTGACGTTGCCGAGGAAAGAATACACGCAATTAATCCCGATTGCGACGTCCGCAAATACAAGACATTTTATATGCCTGATACAAAAGACGATTTCGATTTTACCGAGTATGATTATATAGTAGACGCAATTGATACGGTTAAGGGAAAACTCGAGCTTGTTATTAACGCAAAGGATGCGGGCGTACCGATTATCTGCTCGATGGGAGCAGGCAATAAGGTTGACGCTGCTGCATTTGAAGTAGATGATATTTATAACACCTCGGTTTGTCCGCTCGCAAGAGTTATGCGTTATGAATGCCGCAAGCGCGGTATAAAGAAGCTTAAAGTTGTTTACTCTAAGGAAAAGCCAATCCGCCCGATAGAGGATATGTCCATAAGCTGCCGAAAGCATTGTATTTGTCCTCCCGATACCGCGCGTAAATGTACCGAACGCAGGGATATTCCGGGGTCAACGGCGTTTGTGCCGTCGGTAGTCGGTTTGATAATTGCGGGAGAGGTAATCAAAGACCTGACAAATTTTGACAGAGAAAACAGGGAATAAGGTGAAATAATGACAATTCAGCAACTCAACTACGCGATTGCTATCTCGGAGCAGGGTTCTTTTAACAAGGCAAGCGAGGTTCTTTATGTAGCTCAGCCCTCACTTACAGAGGCTATCAAGGAGCTTGAAAAGGAGCTGGGCATCACAATCTTTCACCGCAGCGGAAAGGGTGCGTCTCTGACCGCCGACGGCGCGGAGTTTATCTCATACGCGCGTGAGCTTATTCACCAGCACAGAGTTATACTCGAAAAATATTGTGAGAACGGAAATGTAAAAAAGAAGTTTGCTGTTTCTACCCAGCACTATTCCTTTGCAACCAAGAGTTTTGTCGAGCTGGTAAAGAAGCTCAGTACCGATGAATACGAGTTCGCGATACGGGAAACACGTACCCAGCAGGTAATCGATGACGTAAGCAGCCTCAACAGCGAGGTCGGAATTCTTTATATGAGCGAGTTTAACTCTCCGCTGATTAATAAGCTGCTGCGTACAAACAATCTTGAGTTTGTTGAGCTTGTCGAATGCAATCCTTATGTTTATCTCTGGAAAGGTCATCCTCTTGCCGATAACAAGGAGATAGAGTTCAGCGAGCTTGAAAAATATCCGTGTCTTTCGTTTGAACAAGGCGGCAGCGGTTCTATGTATCTTGCTGAGGAAATTTTAGCTTCTTACCGTTACCCGCGTATAATAAAAGCGACTGACCGCGCGACAATGCTCAACCTTATGGTCGGACTGAACGGATATACGCTGTGTTCGGGAATAATCTGTGAAGAGCTGAACGGCTCGGACTACAAGGCTATCCCGTTTAAGCCTGACGATGAACACCCGAGCGGTAAAATGAAAATCGGATACATAGTAAAGAAGAACCTGCGGTTGAGCAGAGTGGGACAGATGTATGTTGAAGAATTAAAAAGATATCTGAAGAGCGTTTAAATACGCTCTTTTTTTTTGCGCCTGCACTTTTATAGGCTGAGCCTATAACTGATAATAGCTTTTTCGGATTGGACAAAACGCAGCCCTGAATTTATAATAAACGCAGTCAAAAACGCTTCGGCGATGACGAATTCAGGTAATAAATTTTTAAAGGAGTAATCACTATGAAAAAGAAAATTATTGCATTAATAGCCGCGGCAGCGCTCATTATTACATCAGCAGTTGCTTTCTCAGGCTGCGGCGCAAAGGAAAAGCTTAAAATAGCTATTCCGAACGACACAACAAACGAGGCGAGAGCGCTTCTGCTTTTAGAGGACCTCGGCTATATTAAGCTCAAAGACGGAGCGGGAATTACGGCAACACCCAAGGATATCAAAGACAATCCGCACAATATTGAGTTCAAGGAAGTTGAGGCGGCTCAGGTTCCTAATGTAAGACAGGACGTTGACTACGCGATTATCAACTCGAATTACGCAATTGAAGCTAAACTCAATCCTGTAAAGGATTCACTTGGAATTGAAGGTTCCGCTTCTGCTTACGGTAATATTCTCGCTGTAAAAAAGGGCAATGAAAAAGAGCCTAAAATCCTGGCTCTCAAGGCGGCTCTCGAAAGTCAAAAAGTTGTAGATTTTATCAACAAAAAGTATGACGGCTCGGTTGTCAGCGTTGTCAAGAGCCCGACTGACGGCTACGACAGTTCAATTGATTATAAGTCTTTAAAGGGCGCAAAGGTCACAGTTGCGGCATCTCCGACACCTCATGCAGAAATTCTCGGTGTGGTTAAGAATATTTTAGCCGAGAAGGACATCACACTCGAAATTAAAGAATATACAGACTACGTTCAGCCCAATAATGTTGTGGACAGCGGCGAGCTCGACGCTAACTATTTCCAGCACCTCCCGTATCTTGAGGACTTCAACAATGAGAACGGTACAAAGATTGAGTCAATCGCTACAATCCACGTTGAACCTCTCGGACTTTACGGTGGTAAACAAACTAATCTTGACGCTTTAAAATAATAATCTGCCATTAGATAAACCCATTTTATATTAATCAACACGCCGACTGCAAAAACGGTCGGCGCGTTATTATAGATAGGATAAGATATGATTGAAATAAAGAACCTTTCAAAAAGCTTCGAAACCTCCGACGGTAGTCTCGACGCTCTGAAAAATATCAATATCACCATAGCCGACGGTGAAATCTTCGGAATAATCGGAATGAGCGGCGCGGGCAAAAGCACGCTCGTAAGGTGTATCAATATGCTTGAACGTCCGACAGAGGGCGAGGTTGTTATTGACGGTGTAAATCTGTTGAGTCTGAAGGAAAAAGACCTGCGCGAAATCCGCCGCAACGTCACAATGATTTTTCAGGGCTTCAACCTGCTTATGCAGAGAAACTGTCTGAAAAACATCTGTCTGCCGCTTGAACTTGAGGGAGTAAATAAAAAGGACGCAAAAAAACGCGCGCTTGAATTGCTTGATCTGGTTGGTCTGAGCGACAAAGCCAAGGCATATCCGTCACAGCTTTCAGGCGGTCAGCAGCAGCGAATCGCTATTGCGAGAGCTCTCGCTACAAATCCCAAGGTGCTCCTTTGTGACGAGGCAACGAGCGCTCTTGACCCGAAAACCACACGTTCAATTCTTTCGCTTATTCGTGATATAAACAATAAACTCGGCATTACCGTAATAGTAATAACCCACCAGATGAGCGTTATTGAAGAAATCTGTGATAAGGTAGCAATTCTCGACAACGGCGAGGTTGCCGAAATAGGGGAGGTTGCCGAAATCTTCCGTTCTCCTAAGTCAAAAGCGGCAAAAAGTCTTGTATATCCCGAAGACAACGAGGTAGAGGTACATTCGGAATTTGCTCTGCGCGTTGTTTTTAACGGAGCGGAAGCTACCGATACGCCGCTTATCGCTCAGCTGGCAATCGAAAAGAACATCGCCGCGAATATTCTGTCAGCTTCAACAAAGAGCATAGGCAACAAGGCGCACGGCGTAATGATACTCAGCTTTGCGGACGAAAAATCTCTCGTTTCAGCAAAGCAATATCTCAATCAGATTGACGGCGTTTTGTCGGAGGAGGTAAAAAATGTTCGCTGAAATTTTTTCTCAGGAAGTAATTGACGAAACCCTTGATATACTCATAAATGAAATCCCGTATGCGCTCTGGGAGACATTTTATGTTACAATTCTTGCGACATTATTCGCGGTGATAATCGGATTGCCTCTCGGAGTACTGATAGTAGTCGGAGAAAAAGACGGCGTTTTGCCGCTGCCTAAGCCGATATTGTCTTTTTTGAATTTGTTGATTAATCTTCTGCGTTCCGTTCCGTTTTTAATTCTGATGATATTGGTGTTTCCGATAACGCGCTTCATTATAGGCACAACTGTCGGTACAACCGCGTCAATTGTTCCGCTTGTTATCGCGGCGTTTCCTTTTGTTGCTCGCCTTGTCGAAACAAGTCTGCGGGAGGTTGACCCCGGTATTATCGAAACAGCTCAGAGCATGGGAGCTTCACCGCTTCAGATTATTGTTAAGGTTATGATTCCCGAAAGTGTTCCGTCCTTGATTTCAGGAATTACGATAGCAATAACAACCATTCTCGGATACACGGCTATGAGCGGAATTATCGGCGGAGGCGGTTTAGGTAAAATCGCGATAAACTACGGATACTACCGCTACAAATACCTTGTTATGTTAATCGCGGTAATAATCCTGATTGTGCTTGTACAGCTGTTCCAGACTATCGGAACAAGACTTGCAAAAGCTATGGATAAGAGGTAGAAGCCTGTTTCAAAGAAATACTTATACCGCTGTTTGTATAATAAAAAATCTCCGCTTGGGATATTCCTAAGCGGAGTTATTGCTGTTAAACAGCTGAATATTCTTGTTCACAGCTTCTCATTGCTAAAATCGTCTGTTCAATCAGTTTGTTCAAATCCCACCCGAGCATCTGTGCTCCTCTCTCGATGACATCTCTCGAACATCCTGCTGCAAAATTCTTGTTTTTATACTTTTTCTTAACGGATTTCACTTCCATATCCTGAACGCTCTTTGACGGGCGCATCAATGCGGCGGCACCGATTAAGCCTGTCAGCTCGTCTACGGCGTAAAGCACCTTTTCCATTTCGTGTTCAGGTTCTATATCGACTGTGAGAAGATATCCGTGGCTTGCGGTTGCGTGGATAATTCTTTCGTCTATACCGCGCTGACTCATAATTTCCTGTTCCTTGATACAGTGCTGTTCGGGAAACTGCTCAAAATCCAGGTCGTGCAAAAGTCCTACAATACCCCAAAACTCTTTTTCTTCACCGTAACCGAGTAAATTGGCATAGTATTTCATAACGCCTTCAACCGTTACGGCGTGCTGCAGGTGGAAACGCTCTTTGTTGTATTCTGTGAGCAGCTCCCACGCGTCCTCCCGTGTTAAACTCATATTACCATCTCCGATTATTTGATATTACAGCTATTATAACGTGAGAACAGCAATTTGTCTAATAGGCTGTTTGTATTACCCGATATAGGTAAAAGCTATTATTTGTAAACATAGACAAACTGTGAGAGGTTTGATATACTTGATAGTAATAAAAGTCGGAGGTGTGCAAAATGATTTATGATTTTACCACAGTTATGGAGCGCCGCGGAAAAGACGCGCTTGCTGTTGACGCAATAGGTTCGTCTGTGAAATGGGCTGTTGTTCCCACTGCTCCTAAAAACGGCTTTTCACTTATTCCGATGTGGGTGGCGGATATGAATTTTGCGACTGTTCCGACAATTCCGCAGGAAATAATCAAAAGAGCGCAGCATCCCGCGTATGGTTATTATATCCCTGCAGCGGAATACTATAATTCAATTATAAGCTGGCATAAAAAGCGCAACGGCGTTACAAACCTTAACAGAAAGAACATCGGTTATGAGAACGGCGTGCTGGGATGTGTCAGCACGGCGATTCAAGCTTTTACAACGCCGGGTGAGAAGATTTTATTACACAGTCCCACATACATCGGCTTTAGCCATGTGTTGGAGGATACGGGACGTGTTGCTGAGTTAAGTCCGCTTGAAAAGGATGAAAACGGCATATGGCGGATGAATTATGAAGATATGAACAGCCGAATCAGAAAAAATCATATACATCTTGTTATCCTTTGCAGTCCGCACAATCCCTGCGGCAGGGTTTGGGAAAAGGAAGAACTCGAAAAAGCAATGGATATTTTCCGTGAGAATCAGTGTATTGTAATATCGGATGAAATATGGTCGGACATTCTTCTGAACGGTCACAAACACATCCCGACGCAGAGTATATCCGAGGATGCGCGTAATAGGACGATTGCGGTCTACGCACCCAGCAAGACCTTTAATCTTGCGGGCTTAATCGGAAGCTATAATATTATCTACGATAAGTATTTATGTGACAGAATGCGCCGTCAGTCCGATATGAGCCATTATAATTCTATGAATGTGCTGTCTATGCACGCTTTAATCGGCGCGTATAAAAGCGAAGGTCATATATGGGTTGACGAGCTGTGTGAAGTGCTTTCGAAAAACATTAACTACGCGTATGAGATTATTGTAAACGAATTTGAAGGCGTTGAGCTATCGAAGCCCGAGGGAACCTATATGCTGTTTCTCCATTGTGAAGAATATTGTAAAAGACACCAAATCAGTATCGACGAGTTAATTCAAAGAGGCTGGGACGTCGGTGTAGCGTGGCAACAGGGCGCGCCGTTTTACGATGAATGGGGAATCAGAATGAATCTCGCGCTGCCTTATTCTCTCGTTGTTGAAGCAATGGACAGACTGAAAAAATATGTGTTTTTGAAGTAAAACAAAACAGCACGATAAACAGCCTCTCACATCTCGTGAGAGGCTGAAATTACGCAAAAATGTTCTTTCCCGATATGTTTATGCGCATGGTCTATGCATAAACATCCTGCCGATTGCGCTAACAACTCTAAGGGCAAGACTACGACAAACGTCGCGGCCTTGCCCTTTTCTTTTTGGTGTTGTGTTGTTGTGTTTTAGGGATAAAACCCATAGAATCGAATAGAAATTGTTCCATCGAGCCGTAGCCCGTTAAAGATAAATCAAACGGCTACAGAGGCAAATCAGAGGAAATGCCCACTTTACGCTGTGCTAAAAACCGCATAAAATGGCGGTTTTTGGTTGGCGATTTTATGCCTATTTCGAGTCTCTATTTTCAGAGTTTATTTAGAGTAGATGAAATAGCCTATTTATAGTTTGAACAAGCTTTTTCCAATAATTTAAAAGCACAGCTATGTTTGCTGTCGGATTTACGGTAATGATGACTCTGGATGTCTCCTTGGGATAAAATTAAATGCTTATTGTAATAATTGTATTTTATAGTTCTTCGCAAGAAAAATAATCATATATCAAATCTTTTAACGGAGGCGGGCGACCGTCTCCGTTTCTTTCGGCGTTGGTCGGGCTTTATCCGAAAACGAATCCGTATCCGATATAATATAATAAATCCCATACAGGCGATTTGTCGCGAAGTGTGGGCAAAATAAAACGCAGGCGTGGAATCTGTTTGAAAGGATTTCGCGCTTGCGCTTTTGTATGTGTTGCAGCAGAAGTTTTTGAAGATAGCTTATTAAAATCTGCTACGGTGAAAACAATGAATACGACCTGTGACTATTTAATAGTCGCGGGTCTTTTTATTTATCTTTATACAATTGTCATTTTGAATAAAACTAAACAGTCTCAGTTGGTGAAAACGCTGAAAAATGATTACAGTTTCTGAAAACGACCCCTCAAATACCCTTTTTTAGTGCAGTAGGTGAAAGGGGTTATTTTTGAATAGCAATTTATACAAAGCCAGCACTTAGTTTTTGGACGTTTCGCTGAAAAAGTTACATTTTCTGAAAATGACTTCTCAAACCCCTTGTTTTATGGCGGTAGGTGAAGGGAGTTATTTTTGAATTAGCAATTTATACAAAGCTAGCACTTAGTTTTTGGGCGTTTCGCTGAAATATAGTTACAGCTTCTAAAATTGACCCCTCAAACCCCTTGTTTTTTGACGTTAGGTGAAGGGTGTTATTTTCGAATAGCAATTTGCACAAAACCAGAATTTAGTTTTTGGGCGTTTCGCTGAAATATAGTTACAGCTTCTAAAATTGACCACTCAACCCCCTTGTTTTATGGCGGTAGGTGAAGGGAGTTATTTTCGAATAGCAATTTCTACAAAACCAGCATTTGTTTTGGGGCGATTTGCTGAAATAGTTTTAACCTAAAAGAGAGTCCGATTTATACGTTTTAAGTACAGTAAGTGAAGAACCCCTTCAATGAACCTTGACAATTATACAGCAAACAGGAAACACTCTCTCTGCCAGCGAGCTACAGAAGCGGACGCTCAATTGAGCCTTTAGGACTTCGACCGCAGGAGGCAAACCTGAGGAAAGCCATGACCTGCAGAGAGGACAATGATACTTCCGTCCAGTCATAGTCCGAGCGTTAGAAGCGTCGCAGGCAATGAGGGCGGCTGCGGGAAATCCCTGCGGTGGTGAGATTCCAATGGAGCTTTTGCAAAAGCCTTTCTGTTTGAAAAAAGAATTTATAAAAGGAGGAGTTTAAAATAGACGATATTGATTATGAATTATTATACTTTAAGCCATATAAAGTAATCGACGGTAATCTCTGTATGGAGATGAACTCAAAGCAGGGTTATTATGATAAAAAACTCTGCAACTTCACGCCCCGCCTATTAAGCGAAATCACCGTTGACGACGGCGTGGAAACAACCAAAAGATTACGCCTCGGCGGAAAGCTCGCGGGTGGCAGAGTACTACCCGAAATTGAGATTAACGGCTCGGAGCTCGGCTCGTTTAATTGGCTACTCGACAAATGGGGAGTTGAATGCGTGTTAGAGGTTGGCAAAAACGTTAAGGATAATGTCCGCCACGCTATTCAGCTAACAGCTCCCGCGGCTGATAAGAAATGTATTTACACCGTTACGGGTTGGAAGAAAATCGATAACCACTGGCACTATCTTCTGCCTAACGACAGTCGTTTTGACATGAAGCTTTCGGGAAAATTGAAGCACTACTCAACCGAGCAGAGCTTTTCCGAGCAGGATGTAGCCAACGTATTTTTAATGAGCGAAATCCCGCCCGTAAAAAAGGAAATTCTTTATCCGCTTCTTGCTTTTACATTCTTAACTCCGCTTAATGAATTTCTGAAAAGAGCAGGCTGTGAGCCGAAATTTGTGCTGTTCTTAGTCGGTCATACGGGAACCAGGAAAAGCACTCTAGCCGCGTTATTCCTCTCGTTCTTCGGTCAGTTTACCGCGAGTGATTTGCCGTTGAGCTTCCGAGATACAGCGAATTCTATT
>CADAEZ010000010.1 GCA_902787145.1 uncultured Ruminococcus sp. | reverse complement strand
TGTACAAGCCTTGAAAGCATAACAATCCCCGAAGGCGTTACAAGTATTGGTAGTTATACATTTGCAAATTGTAAAAGTCTAAAGAGCATAACAATCCCCAAAGGTGTTACAAGTATTGGTACTGGTGTATTTGCAGATTGTAAAGGCTTAGTTAGTATAAATGTTGACAGCGCCAACGAGTGTTATTGTTCCGTTAACGGAAATCTATACAATAAAGATAAAACAGAATTGATTCAATACTCAAACGGAAAAACCGAAACTTCTTTTGCTATACCTGACAGTGTTACAAGAATTAGTGGTTATGCGTTTGCAGGCTGTACCAGTCTATCAAGTGCAACAATCCCCTCAAGCGTTACAAGTATTGGTTATTATGCATTTGATAGTTGCACAAGCCTAACAAGCGTAACAATTCCCGAAAGCGTTACAAGTATTGGTGAGGGTGCATTTGATTATTGTTCAAACTTAAAGAGCGTAAAAATCTCCTCAAGTGTTTCGGAAATCGGAGAGAGCGCTTTCGGATATTTTTGGAGCAACGATACAAATGAAATTGAAAAAGTCGAAAACTTCACAATCTACGGATACAAAAACACTGCAGCCGAGCGCTACGCCACCGACAACATTTTTACATTTGTGGATTTGGGAACTTATCAGCCCACAGGAAGCTCCGACCTCGAGACCGAGCCTACAACTGCTATAACAGAGCCACCACAGCCTGATACAGCAGAGCCGACTGAGACTGAAACAATAGAGTCAACAGAGCCTGCAACAACAGAGCCGATACAGCCTGCTGTTACTAAACCTCAGCCGACAAATACCGCTCCTGCGACTCCCGCGGTTAAGCCGAATATTACTAAAAAGGATAACCCCATTAAGGTTACGGTTAAAGCCAAAACAGTTAAGCTCAAAAAGCTAAAGAAAAAGGCTCAGAAGGTTAAGGCTATTACCATAAAAGGCGAGCAGGGTAAGGTGAGCTGTAAAATCACTAAAGCTGCAAAAATCAAGAAATACCTGAAAATCAATGCTAAAGGAGTTATTACCTTTAATAAGTGGAAAAAGGCTAAAAAGGGCACTTACAGTATCACCGTACAAATAACAGCCAAAGGTAACGCAAACTATAATTCTAAAAAGATTGTAAAAACAATTAAGATTAAAGTAAAATAGTTTTTCATATTATTTACTGTTCAATACATATAAACTGAGGGTGCCGCAATTCGCGACACCCTCTTAACATAAAGCGTAAAACTATTTACTTCCCATTGCGTTTTCGAGCAGGATTCCGTTGATTTTGGAGTTGATTACTCCGTGCAGATCCTTGCCGACTTCTTTTATACCGTATTTGCCGACGCTGTTGGATAGCAGAATCGAGCATTCAAGGCTTTCCGGGTTGATAAAAACATAGGAGGAGTTGAGGTATGTTTCACCCTTGACAGCTAAGTTTCTGCCGTCTACCGTGAGTCCGTAACCGTAGTTGGAGTCGGATTTTTTAGCTTCGCGCAGGATGTTGATTTTGGTGAGCTTGTTGTTGATAATAGCCGAGAAAAGCTTTGACAAATCGGACGCCGACGAGGTGATTCCGTATGCGGAGTAAAGATAGCCGAACGAGCTGTAAATCGGGTATTCGTCGGAATAACGCCATTTGCCTAGGTTAGTATCATAGCCCGAAAGCTTCTTTTTTTGGGATACAAAGTCTGTGTGATTTAGTCCCAGCCTGTCGATTATGTTTTTCTTTACATATTCTTTGTAATCGGTTTTGGAAACTTTTTCAATGATTCTTCCGAGCAGGTAGTAGTTGGAGGCCGGAGTCTCCGAACGGTGGTATTTGCTGACATTAAGAATAAAAGCCGAAATGTCGTTTTTGATAGTTTCGTAGTTCTTTTTATTCTCATTTTTTGCGAGGTTGTTATACTTTACGAGCTGGTCTGTAGCGGAGATAAACGAATTGGTGTAATCGCCGAAGTCAACGTTTTTAAGCAGCAGATCTTCGACGGTGATATCCTTTATAACCGCGTTGGACGCGGCCGATTTAAAAAATACCGCGAGAGTGTCGGTCTTTTTGAGCTTGCCCTCGTCAATCAGCATAGCGGCGGCGACCGCTGTAAATACCGAGCTGACAGAGCTTATCTGGTACTCTGTAGCATTTGTGTTTTTCTTATCCTTTTTTTCGTTAGAAAAGCCGAAACTCTTTTCGTATACGCTCTGGGTGTTCAGAGTAATCGCGGCGCTGCCGGAGAAATTGCAGTCAGTAAGTTCCTTATCGACCTTCGCGTTCACATCCGATATCTGGGATGAGCTGAGCGTGATAGTTTTCATATCAACTTCCTTTACCTCAGTCTGTCCGCAGCCCGAAAGCGCAAGTACGGATACCGAGAGAAAGGCGCATATTAACCTTTTAATCTTCATTTTTCAATACCTTTACAATTTCGCTGATATACATTTTGTGGTAGTCGTTGTCGTAGTTTTTGAGGACGGTGTCGGCGTCGACAACGCTCTCCTCGTTCAAAAACTGAGCGTACATTTTGCGGCATACAAGCACCAGACGAGCCTCTTTAAAGTAAGGCGCTTTTTCATCATATAAGGGTGTGAGTCCGGTTTCTTTAGCTTTGTCATAGTCTCTGCCGCTTTTTGAGCCGCAGAAAGACAGAGCCTTTCGATAATTTTCGTCAAAAAAGCTTATTGTAAAGTATTCCTCGTTTTCAAGCAGTCCGAACGAGTAACGCTGAGGGCGAATGAAGGTGAAGGCTACGGGCTTATTCCACATAATTCCCACACCGCCCCACGATACGGTCATCATATTGCATTTTTCGCCGTCCTTAGCGGCTACAAGTCCCCAGTCGGTGCCGATAAGCTTAAAGGGATTGTCCTTGATTTCGTTTACAGATATTTCTTTGAAAGCAGACATTTAATCATATCCTTTCGTTTGTTGCTTTGCTTATTGTAACATATATATGCTCATTATTCAATATTGTATTCACTGTGATGTATAAATATTCATAAATAATGTATATTTTATCGTTTATATGCAAAAACAAACTGTGGAGCCAATTGTATTTAAAGTTGTTTTCGGCTAATTATTATAGACAATTATACGAATTAGGGACATTATAAGATATATTTTAGATATATTTCATAAACTTTGAATATTTATGCAAAAGGGCTTGATTTTTCGCATAATGCGAGTATAATGTTAAGAGTAATCTAAAAACAATAAATACGGAGGTAATTCTTATGGCAGACCAAAAGATTAAAAAGGTAGTTCTCGCTTATTCGGGCGGACTCGATACATCAATAATCATTCCCTGGCTCAAGGACAATTATGACAACTGCGAGGTTATCGCGGTTTCGGGTAATGTTGGACAGGCTGACGAGCTTGAGGGACTGGAGGAGAAGGCTATCGCAACCGGCGCCAGCAAGCTCTATATCGAAAATTTAAACAAAGAGTTTGTTGAGGAGTATGTTTTCCCGACAATCAAGGCGGGCGCTGTTTACGAGGGCAAGTATCTTCTCGGTACATCCTTCGCCCGTCCTATTATCGCTAAAAGACTCGTAGAAATCGCCAAGGCCGAGGGCGCCGACGCTATCTGTCACGGCTGCACCGGTAAGGGCAACGACCAGGTGCGTTTTGAACTTGCTATCAAGGCCTACGCTCCTGATATGAAGATAATCGCTCCCTGGCGTGTATGGGAGTTCAAGAGCCGTGAGGAAGAAATTGCTTATGCCGAGGAAAAGAAGATTCCTCTTAAGATAAATCGTGAGACAAACTACTCCAAGGACAAAAACCTTTGGCATCTTAGCCACGAGGGTCTTGATCTGGAAGATCCGGCCAACGAGCCTATGTACGAGAAGGAAGGCTTCCTCGAGATGGGAGTATCCCCGATTCAGGCGCCTGACGAACCGGAGTATGTGACTATCCACTTTGAAAAGGGCGAGGCCAAGAGCATCAACGGCGAGGCTATGGACGCAGTTTCGATTGTTCAGAAGCTTAACGAAATCGGTGGCAAAAACGGTATCGGTATCACCGACATCGTAGAAAACCGTCTCGTTGGTATGAAGGCCCGCGGCGTGTATGAGACACCGGGCGGCACAATCCTCTTTGCGGCACACAACAAGCTTGAGGAGATTTGTCTCGACAAAGATACTCAGCACTACAAGAGCGTGCTCGCTATTAAGTTTGCTGAGCTGGTATACGACGGCAAATGGTACACACCGCTCCGCGAGGCTCTCTCGGCATTTGTGGACAGCACACAGGAGTATGTTACAGGCGACGTTAAGTTAAAGCTTTACAAGGGTAACATCATTGACGCCGGCGTAACAAGCCCATACTCACTCTATGACGAGGAAATCGCCACATTCGACGAGGACGAGGTATATGATCAGAACGATTCGGCAGGCTTTATCAACCTGTTCGGACTTCCGATCAAGGTTCGCGCCAAGAAGGGTTTAATTAAATAATTATTCAAAAATAAGAGCTTTAGGGGCAAGGTTTACCTTGTCCCATTAAGCGATTTATAGGGAGACATTTTATGCAGCTTTGGAAAGGCAGATTTAAGAAAGAGCTATCGAAAACAACTAACGATTTTAACAGCTCGATTCCGTTTGACAGCCGTATGTACCGCGAGGATATCGAGGGCAGTATCGCCCACGCGACTATGCTGGGTGAATGCGGAATTATAAAAAAAGAGGAGTCGGCTCATATTGTCGAGGGACTTAAAGGAATCCTGGCGGATATCGACAGCGGCAAGCTCGCTATTGATATGGAGGCAGAGGACATCCATACCTTTGTCGAGGGCGAGCTAACTAAACGTATCGGCGATGACGGCAAGAGGCTCCATACCTCCCGCAGCCGTAACGATCAGGTCGCGCTCGATAACAAGCTCTACCTGAGAAAACAGCTTCAGGGGATTAAGTCGCAGCTTGAGGAGCTTGTACAGGTTATCGCTAAAAAAGCGGAGGAGTACAGCGCCACGGTTATGCCCGGTTATACACATCTGCAAAGGGCGCAGCCGATTACATTCGGACATCACCTGCTCGCTTATGCCGAAATGCTCTTAAGAGACATAAGCCGTCTTGACGATTGCTATAAGCGAATGAACGAAATGCCTCTCGGTTCCTGTGCATTGGCGGGAACGACTTATCCGATAGACAGAACTATCACACAGAAGCTTCTGGGCTTCGACAGAATCACAAACAACTCTCTGGACGGTGTTTCCGACAGAGATTACTGCATAGAGTTCGCGTCCTGCCTGTCTATCATTATGGTTCACCTCAGTCGTTTTTCGGAGGAAATCATAATGTGGTGCAGCTGGGAGTTCAAGTTTGTCGAGCTCGACGACGCATTTTCGACAGGCTCGTCGATTATGCCGCAAAAAAAGAATCCCGATATCGCCGAGCTTGTAAGGGGAAAGAGCGGACGTGTATTCGGCGACACAATGGCGCTGCTCACAGCTATGAAGGGAATCGCCCTCGCGTACAACAAGGATATGCAGGAGGACAAGGAGGCTATTTTTGATGCGGTAGATACCGTCAGGATGTGTCTCACGGCCTTTACTCCCATGCTTGATACAATGCGAGTGATTCCCGATAATATGCGTAAGGCCGCCGCCGGTGGATTTATCAACGCTACCGACGTCGCCGACTGGCTCACAAAGAACGGAGTACCGTTCAGAGACGCGTACAAGGCCACGGGTGAGCTTGTTGCCCGTTGTATCGAGCTCGGTACGGATCTGGAGAGCCTGCCGATTGACGAGTACAAAAAAGTGTGCGATGTTTTCACCGAGGATGTGTACAACGCGATTTCGCTCGAGTATTGTGTATCCCAGAGAACCGCATTCGGCGGTCCCGCCCCCGAAAATGTAAAAAAACAAGCGGAAAATATACTAAACAGTTTTTCGAAATAAGGAGAAGTAAATGATAAAAGCAGGAATTGTCGGAGCTACCGGTTATGCCGGTTGCGAGCTGGTGAGGCTTATTTTCGCTCACCCCGAGGCCGAGGTATCGGCGATAAGCTCCGTAAGCTTTGAGGGTAAAAAAATCTCGGATGTTTATCCGAGTTATCTTAATATGAACGATATGGTGTGCGAAACATCCGCCGAGGTCGTAGAGAAAAGCGACGTGGTTTTTGCCGCGCTGCCGCACGGTCTCAGCCAGGAGCTCGCCGCCGATTGCAAAAAGAATAATGTAAAATTCATAGATTTGGGCGCGGATTTTCGCCTTGAGAGCGAGGAAGAGTACACCGAATGGTATGGCGGAACCTTCCTTGACAAAGCTCTCCACGAGGAGGCTGTATATGGCCTTCCGGAGTTCTTCCGTGACGAAATAAAGGGAAAAAGTATTATCGCCAACCCCGGATGCTACACAACCTGCTCGCCTCTGGCGCTTGCTCCCGCGGTTAAAAACGGACTCGTAGAGCTCAAGGGCATAATCTGCAACTGCGCGAGCGGCGTTACCGGAGCCGGCAGAAAACCTAACCAGGGAAGCCACTACCCCGAACTCAACGAGGGCTTTCATGCTTACAAGGTTGCCTGTCACCGCCATACTCCGGAGATTGAGCAAACGCTCTCGAAGCTTTCGGGAGAAAAGGTGACTGTAACATTTGTGCCCCACCTACTCCCGGTTAACAGAGGAATTATACGTAAGGCGTACGAGGATTTTTACAGGGACGAGTTCTTCGTAAGACTGCTCCCGGACGGAATGTGCGCCGATATCCACAACATAAAGTACTCGAACTTCTGCGACATCAGCCTGCATTTTGACAGCAGAGCCGGCAAGCTCGTAGCATGTGCGGCGATTGACAATATGGTCAAGGGCGCGGCGGGTCAGGCAGTGCAGAATATGAACATTATTTTCGGATTGGACGAAAAGACAGGACTGACAATTATTCCTCCTGCTTTTTAAAAGGTAAACCTAATGTATAAATTTATAAACGGCGGAGTTACCGCTCCGCAGGGCTTTACGGCTCAGGGTGTTGTAGCCTCGATAAAGCCCTCTAATACGACAAAAAGGGATTTAGCCCTTATATACTGCGATTCTCTGTGCAACGCCGCGGCGGTTTTTACAAAGAACCTTGTAAAATCCGACACGATCACGGTTACAAAAAACCACCTCGCTGACGGCAAGGCGCAGGCTATTATCGTAAACTCCGGCAACGCCAACACCTGTAACGCCGACGGTATCGAAAAAGCTGAGAAAATGTGCGAAATCGCGTCCGACGCGCTTGGGGTAAAATCCGGTGACGTTATCGTTGCCTCAACGGGAGTAATCGGCGAGGTTCTGCCGATCGAGCCGATTATCAATGGTGTCGAAATGATGAAAGGTACACTCTCAAAGGACGGCGGTACCAACGCGGCAGAGGCGATTATGACAACCGATACCGTCAAAAAAGAAATGGCGATGACCATGACCCTGGGAGGCAAAACTGTCACAATCGGCGGTATAGCCAAGGGCAGCGGTATGATTCACATCAATATGGGCACGATGCTCTCGTTCGTTACTACCGACGCGGCGGTTTCTTCCGAAATGCTGGAGGAGGCTTTGCGCGAGGCGGTAGAGGACAGCTATAATATGGTAAGTGTAGACGGCGATACTTCCACAAACGATACTCTGGCGATAATGGCGTCGGGTAAGGCCGGAAATGCTGAGATTACCGAAAAAAACAACGACTACAGAACCTTTGTGCAAGGCCTTACCGAAGCGTTCAGAATGCTCGCTAAGAAGCTTGCCGCTGACGGAGAGGGAGCTTCAAAGCTGCTCGTATGCAAGGTCAGCGGAGCCAAGACAAAGGATGACGCCGTAAAGATAAGCAAAAGCGTAATCTGCTCCAGCCTCCTTAAGGCGGCTATGTTCGGAGCCGACGCAAACTGGGGACGCGTACTCTGCGCAATCGGCTACAGCGGAGCCGACGTTGACGTTAAGAAGGTTGACGTAAGCTTTAATTCGGCTAAGGGTACGATTGACGTATGCAAAAACGGCGCGGGAATTCCTTTCAGCGAGGAAAAGGCTAAGGAAATCCTGCTCGAAAACGAGATTAACATAATCGTAGGCCTGGGAGACGGCGACTCGTACGCCGAGGCTTACGGTTGCGATTTGACATATGATTATGTTAAGATAAACGGAGACTACAGAACGTAATTAATTCGATATTCATAATCAGCTCAAACTATGACAAAGGCGCGCTGAGCCTGATGAGGAGAACAAAATATGGATAATAACAAACGAGCGGAAATACTTATACAGGCTATGCCCTATATTCAGAAAAACTCGGGACAGACGATTGTTGTTAAGTACGGCGGCAACGCTATGCTCAACGAGGATTTGAAGAATGCGGTGATGAGCGATATCGTGCTTATGCAGCTTGTCGGAATCAACGTTGTACTTGTTCACGGCGGGGGTCCCGAAATAAACACTATGCTTGAAAAAACCGGCAAAAAATCCGTGTTCAAAAACGGCCTGCGCGTCACTGACAAAGAGACTATAGACATAGTCCAGCAGGTGCTCGCCGGAAAGGTCAACAAGAGCCTTGTGCAACATCTGACCCGCAGCGGCGGCCGCGCAATCGGACTGTGCGGACTTGACGGAAAGATGCTTATGGCAAAAAAGCTGGCCACTGCCGAGGATTTGGGCTTTGTTGGCGAAATCGACAACGTAAATCCGCTTATTATTATGGACAGCATAAAGAACGGCTATATCCCCGTTATTTCGACAATCGCCGGAGGATATGACGGCGAGGTTTATAACATAAACGCCGACCTTGCGGCGGCCAGAATCGCGGCTAAGCTCGGAGCCAAGAAGCTGATTCTTATGACCGATATCCGAGGCTTGCTCAGGGATGTAGACGACGAGGATACGCTTATCTCCGTTGTAAACGTAAGCGATGTTCCGTCGCTCAAAAAGGAAGGTATTATCAAAGGCGGTATGATTCCGAAAATCGACTGCTGTGTTGACGCAGTCCGCAGCGGAGTAAGACGTGCGCATATCCTCGACGGGCGTATTAAGCACTCAATTCTGCTTGAGCTTTTCTCCGACGAAGGTATCGGCACAATGCTATATTAATCAGGTGAGATAATGGAAATTCGACCGATGACAATTGAAGATTACGACAACGTCTACGCGATGTGGCGGATTACCTCGAAGCGCGCGCTTGACAGCGGAGATTCGCGCGAGCATATCGGGAGTTATCTTGACCGCAATCCCGGCATGAGTATGGTCGCGCTTGACGGCGGTAAGGTCATAGGCACGGTGCTTGCAGGTCATGACGGACGCGTCGGTTTTATTCATCATATGGCGGTTCATCCCGACTATCGCCGCCGGCATATCGGTCAGAGACTGGCAAATGAGGCTATGAGGAAGATTGCTGCCGACGGTATCGAAAAAATGCAGATTTACTGCTATATTGATAACTCAACGGGTCAGAATTTCTGGCAAAGTCTGGGCTTTAACAAAACAGACAATATACTTTTTAACAAGGACTTAACGTAATGAACACAAAACAGAAAGATAACAATTATATAATGCATACCTATGGCCGCTACAACGTCGCGCTTAAAAGCGGCAAGGGATGTTACGCTTTTGACGAGGATGGCAAAAAATATCTCGATGTCAGCTCCGGAATCGGCGTAAATTCGCTTGGATACTGCGACGACGGCTGGGTTAAGGCGGTATCGACACAGGCGAGCGAGATTCAGCATATGAGCAACTACTTCTATTGTCCGCAGGCGTCGGACTTAGCGGAAAAGCTGTGCAGCCTCACCGGTTTATCAAAGGTTTGTTTCGCGAACAGCGGAGCCGAGGCTAACGAATGCGCGATAAAGGTCGCCCGGAAATACAGCTTCGACAAATACGGCGACGAAAGAAACGAGATTATCTCGCTTAACAACTCTTTTCACGGTCGTACGGTTACCACGCTTTCGGCTACCGGACAGGAGGTTTTCCATAATTACTTCTTCCCGTTTACCGCGGGATTCAGGTTTGCCGATGCGGATATCGACAGCGTAAAATCTCAGCTTTCGGACAAAACCTGCGCCGTGCTTATCGAGTGCGTCCAGGGTGAGGGCGGAGTAAATATACTCGACAAAAGCTTTGTACAGGAGCTTCGAAAGCTCTGTGACGAAAAGGACATTATCCTGATAACCGACGAGGTTCAGACAGGAATCGGCAGGACAGGCAAGCTGTTCTGTTACGAAAACTACGACATACTGCCCGATCTTGTCACCTGCGCTAAGGGGCTGGGCGGCGGACTGCCTATCGGAGTTTGTATGTGCGCGGAAAAGCTCGGCGAGGTTATGCAGCCGTCTACCCACGGCTCAACCTTCGCAGCAAATCCCGTGGTATGCGCCGGAGCCAATTATGTGCTGGATGTTGTGTCTGACAAGAGCTTCCTTAAGGATGTCAACGAGAAGGGCGAGTACCTTAAACAAAAGCTCTTAAAGCTTGACGACGTAAAGTCTGTAAGGAATTTGGGACTTATGGTCGGAATCGAGCTCAAGGATAAGGACGCTCATGATATTGCAATAAAATGCGTGGAAAACGGACTTTTGATTATTACGGCTAAGTCGCTGTTGAGAATGCTTCCGCCGCTTAATATAAGCCGCGGCGAACTGGACGAGGCTGTGGAAATTTTGGAAAAAACACTGAAGGAGAATTAAAATGAAACATTTACTTAAACTGGAAGATTGGTCAAGCGAGGAGATTATCGACGCTCTTAACCTTGCCGACCAGCTAAAATACGAGCAAAAGCACGGTATCGCGCACGACCGTCTTAAAGGAAAAACTCTAGGTATGATTTTTGAGAAATCGTCAACACGTACACGCGTATCTTTCGAGGTTGGAATGACCCAACTCGGCGGATATCCTCTTTTCCTTTCGTCTAACGACCTGCAAATAGGACGCGGCGAGCCGGTTCAGGATACCGCTCGTGTGCTCTCTCGTTTTATCGACGGAATTATGATTCGTACCTTTGAGCAGAGCGAGGTTGAGGCTCTCGCCGAATACGGTTCAATTCCGGTTATCAACGGACTTACAGACTATTGTCATCCCTGTCAGGTTCTTGCCGATCTTATGACAATCCGTGAGTTCAAGGGTTCGCTCGAAGGCCTAAAGATGTGCTTTATCGGCGACGGCAACAATATGATGAATTCACTTATCGTAGGCGCGCTCAGAACAGGAATGAGTATTTCCGTAGCGTGTCCCGAGGGATATGAGCCGCCAAAGAATATTATTGAGTTCGGCGAAAGTTTCCCCGGCAAGTTCGAAATGGTAAGAGAGCCTAAGAAGGCCGCCGAAAAAGCCGACGTAGTGCTCACCGATGTATGGGCGTCGATGGGCCAGGAGGATGAAAAGAAAATCCGCGAGGCTGCGTTCGAGGGTTATCAGGTAAATGACGAGCTGATGTCAGTTACCAATAAGGACTGTATGGTACTTCACTGCCTGCCGGCTCACCGCGGTGAGGAGATTACTGCCGAGGTATTCGAGGCTCACGCCGACGAGATTTTTGAGGAAGCCGAAAACCGTCTGCACGCTCAGAAGGCAGTACTCGTTAAGTGCTTTGAGGACTAAATATGCTGTTTGTATGCTATCCTAAATGTTCAACCTGTAAAAAGGCTGAAAAATGGCTTAACGAAAACAACATAACTTATGATTTTCGTGATATAAAGCTCGAGAATCCAAGCTTTGACGAGCTCAAAGACTGGTACACAAAAAGCGGTCTGCCACTCAAAAAGTTCTTTAACACCAGCGGTATGCTCTATCGTCAGATGGAGCTAAAGGACAAGTTGCCCTCAATGAGCGAGGACGAAATGCTCCGCCTTTTGTCGACGGACGGAATGCTTGTTAAACGCCCGATTCTGGTATCCGACGA
This sequence comes from uncultured Ruminococcus sp., assembly GCA_902787145.1. Classification (GTDB taxonomy): domain Bacteria; phylum Bacillota; class Clostridia; order Oscillospirales; family Acutalibacteraceae; genus Ruminococcoides. The sequence goes on along the minus strand of CADAEZ010000010.1, from coordinate 25,925 downwards.
GAAGGTTCTAGTAGGTTTCAGGGAGAAAGAATGGACAGAAGCTGTTAAATAATTAACGAAGTAAAGTCGTCCGAGTTTTCGGACGGCTTTGGTTTACCTTTGTAAATGTTTATAGAAAACATCTTGATTTTTACATTCACAAAGGTTACAATTAGTTTTACCGGACATAGTATACTACTATCCTGTATCGCCTAAAGCTTTTCATAGGTTACATGGGATATTGCGAGGGATTATATGAGTTCTTTCATGAAAAAACTAAACTATTGGTTATGCCCAAAAACAGATTCAAAAATCAATGTTAAAATTGATAAGACAAATATAAACAGCGTCCGCTACGTAACCCTGCTGGTTTGCGTAATGGAGGTGATCTCACTTATAATTTTTACGTTGACAAACCTGACGCGTCTTAACAGTCCGGATGTATTGCGCGTATATTTCAGCGTGGGTTTATGCCTCTTTTTCGGGTTTTTAACATGTATTATGACGTGGCGCATAAGAAAATTAAACTGTATTACAGAAGCTAATCACAACAGGATTGTACTGGTTTTGTTTATCTTTGCGATTAGCTTTCAGCTTTGGGGAATGATGGCGTCCGTTAATAATTATATAAAGGGCGAGCAGATTATAACATTCTACACAGTAGAGTTGTGTGTGGCGACTTTTGTAAAGTTCAGACCCGTTATTTCGATCCCCTTGATACTTTTATCATATCTTGTCTTTTTCGTCTGGCTTGATTTCTTTGTGATAAAAGGTATGATAAACGTTTATAATTATATTATGTTGGCGCTGCTGACTGCCGCGGGAGCGATAATAAACTATCGCCTTACCGTTAATGATATTGAGCGGCAAAATAGAATTGAGGTGCTCAACTCCTCTTTGGAGCGCATAGCGACTCACGATATGATGACCAGGCTCAAAAACCGCTACGCCCTCAATACGGATATCGCGAAATACCTCGACTGTCCCGTATGTGTAGCTCTGGGTGATATCGACCGGTTTAAACAGATTAACGATACCTTTGGTCACGACACAGGCGATGTAATTCTCAAAAACGTAGCCGATACTTTGGTTGAGATTTTCGGCGATGAGGGTGTATACCGATACGGCGGTGACGAGTTTTTGGTCGTAAAGCTCACCTCTGATTATGAACAGTTTAAGGCGGATATCGAAAAAGTTAACACTCGACTCTCGGCAAAAGCAATAGAAAACTATGGTAAAAAAGTAGGCTGTTCCTTTGGCTATGTTAAGTCAAACGTAAGTGTTCCCGTTGATTTTCTTGTATTGATAACAAAGGCGGATAAAAGGCTGTACGAAAAGAAACACAAAAGTAAAACCGGAGCTTTATATGAAAACTAATCTTGATACAATACAAAGAACCGTTATGGTGGTTGAGGACGAAATAATCAACCGCCAGATCCTCGGTCATATTCTGGGTGAAAAATACAATGTTGTTTATGCGGAAAACGGAGTAACCGCGCTGGGGATTCTCGGACAGCCCAACGCGAGGGTTTCGCTCATACTGCTCGATTTGAATATGCCTGAGATGGACGGATACGAGCTTATGCGAGTTTTGCGCGGAGATGACGCGCTCAGTAAGATTCCCATAATTGTGATGACGTCGGAGAAGTCCGCCGAGGTAGAAAGTCTGGAGCTCGGAGCTGTGGACTTTATACCAAAGCCTTACGATTCGCCCAAGGTTATACTTGCGCGCGTCGACCGTTCTATCGCGCTTGCCGAGCGCAGCACTATCATCAACGCCACCGAGCGCGATGAGCTTACGGGATTGTATACGAGGGAGTATTTTTACGAGTACTGCTCCAAGCTGGATTCGTATAATCCTTTGATAGAGAGAGACGCGATAGCTGCCGACATTAATCATTTTAACCTTATCAGGGAGCTGAGAGGTCCTGAGTATTGCGACAGAATCCTTAAGGAAATCGGCGACGCTATAGAGTTGATCGCGAAATCATATGAGGGAATAGCCTGCCGCGACGGATTGGATAAATTTTGTCTTTATATAAAAAGCGGTTGTGATTATGACGAAATGTTGGACAAAATTCTTTCCGGCGTAAAAGATGAAGTCGGCGCGGACAAGATTTATCTTCGAATGGGTGTATACCGCAACGCCGACAAGAGTATTCCGCCGGCGATACGATTTGACAGGGCTTTTGAGGCCGGTATACATATGATATCGAGCTACCGTTCGGGCTACGCGTTTTATGACACCGATCTTCGCCGAAAAAAGATGTATAACCGAAAGCTTATCGGTGAACTGGACAGAGCGATTGAAGAAAAGCAGTTTACGGTCTATTATCAGCCAAAGTATAATATAACAGGGGATAAGCCTGTGCTGTGCAGCGCAGAGGCGCTTGTGCGCTGGATACATCCGGAGGACGGCTTTCTTAGTCCGGGAGTGTTTATTCCTCTGTTTGAAGAGCACGGACTTATCGACAGGATCGACAGGTTCGTATGGCGCGAGTCGGCAAAATTCATCCGTCATATTAAGGACAAGCTCGGAGTAAGCCTGCCGGTTTCGGTAAATGTTTCGCGACTGGATATTTTTGATGATAATCTCGAAAGCGAATTGTTAAAGATTCTCGGCGAAGCCTCTCTCGAAGCAACTGACTTTCTGCTTGAGATTACAGAATCAGCATATACCGACGATACAAAAAGGATTATTTCTACGGCGTCAAGCCTGCGCCAAAGCGGATTCAGAATAGAAATGGACGACTTCGGATCGGGCTTCTCGTCGCTTAATATGCTGACTTCCCTGCCGATAGACGCGCTTAAGCTCGATATGAAATTTGTAAGGAATATCTGCACAGGACCCAAGGATCTGCGAATCGTAGAGCTGGTCAGAGATATTGCGAGGTTCCTGGGATTTCCGGTAATCGCCGAGGGCGTCGAAACCGAAGAGCAGTACAAGCTTTTAAAATCAATCGGAATAGATATTATCCAGGGATATTATTTCTCGAAGCCTCTTCCCGCCGAAGAATTCGAAAAGTTGATTGAAGCAGAAAAAATATACTGACATCAGAAACCGTAATCTGGCGTTATAATCAGTCACCGATATATTAAATTTTACGCAATTTAATTAACAATAACGGAAATAACTGTATATTTTGTACAGTAAAAAACACAGCGATATGACCAAGTAAGCGTGAAAAAAAGCGGTTGTTTTGGTCATATCGCTGTTTTGTATATAGAGTATAATTTTTTTGTTGCACTTTACATAGTAATATGATATGATATATACAGGTATATTGTTACCTAAATGTATATTAGGGCGCGGTCTTGCTCTAAAACATCAAACATTTTTGCAGATCAATTGGTTTTGTATCTGCGCATCCCCCGAAAATGAAAGGAGATGTTCAAGATGAAGAAGTTATTGTCAATTATCCTTGCTGTACTCTTAATTACGGGTACTGCTTCAGTGGTTGCTTTCGCCGCGGATGATTCCAAGGATATTACCATCAACGAGGATGGCAACTGTACTCTTAACGAGGATAACTATACTTCTGTAACAATCGACGGTGTGTCAGGCACTGTAACGCTTGAGGATACACAGATATTCTCTGCGGGTCGTTCGGCTATCCACGTAAAGGGCGGTTCAAATGTAACGTTCGTTATAAAAGGACACGTTAAGGTTGAGGCTGACGGAAACACTCCGTCTGCCGGTATTCAGGTTGATGTAGGTTCATCCGTAACATTCAAGGGTGACGGTACTCTTAACGTTACCGGCGGAAAATACGGCGCGGCTATCGGTTCGTTCGGAACAGGTACAAATATTCCCGAAAAAGATCGTGTACAGGTCGGCGAGATTACTATCGACAGCGGCAATATCAACGCATACGCGGGTGCCCGCGGAGCGGGTATCGGCTCAGGCTACCACGTAAACGGCAACCTTATCACGATAAACGGCGGTGTAATTCACGCTTACGGCAATGAATGCGGCGCGGGTATCGGCTCAGGTTACGGTACAAGCGGCGGCGCTATCGGCACCGCGGCGGTCGGCGAGTATGACGCCGGTAAAATCGTTATAAACGGCGGTGAGGTTTACGCCGCTACAGTAAAGGATCAGAGAGCTGATATCAGCAGCTTAAGCCAGCTTAACGCTAACGATCCCGGTACTTTCGCGGCCGGTATCGGCGGCGGATACGGCGCGTCGGCTTCCGATATCGAAATAAACGGCGGTAAGGTAACCGCTATCGGCTCCTGCGGAGGCGCAGGTATCGGCGCGGGACGCGGAACCAGCAGCGCGTCAAAGTATAACAAAGACGCTTACAAGGCAAATATCAAAATCACAGGCAACGCTGATGTAACAGCTATTTCGGCGACAAGCAGAAGCAACGAGCTTAACAGCGGCGGCGCGGCTATCGGCAGCGGACGCGGCTCGCATACAGGCGGCTCAATCGAGATCACAGGCAACGCCAACGTAAAGGCAATTTCCGCAACAGGCGCATGCGCAATCGGCGCAAGCAAGCAGAAATCTCCTGTTGACGGCGCTACTCCTGTGGCCGAGTCAATCACAATAGGCAACAACGTAGAGCTCTACGCTGTATCGGCCGCGGATTACGCGGTTGACAAGGACGCCGAGTCGCTCTCTATCAGCGACGAGTTCTTCGGAAGCTCCGACAGATATTTCTTTGGTGAAAACGCCGCTCCTATCGCTGATGTAAACAGCGTTAAGGTCGAGAGCACAAAGGGTGAGAAGGACGGATATTCTGTTCCTGCCGATTCGGTATCCCTTTGGGCTAACATCAAGAAGGCCGAGATTAAGGATGACGAAGAGGAGGCTGCGGCTCAGTCTGCTCAGACAACTAACGGCAACCTCAAGATAATCGCTCCGCTCGCTATGGCCGTAAGACTTGAGAACGGCGGAATATACTACAGCGGCGACGAAGTAGAAGTAGAATACGACAAGGAATACTGCTTCCAGATGTGCTGTGTAGATTGGAGCACAAGAGATACTAATGGCGAAAAGAAGATTCATAAGCCCTATGAGACCTTCTATCCCGGAGCTACAGCATGGAATCATACTAACCACGGTATCTACGAGGATGACACACGCGGACTTAAGGGTACGGTTGTATATAAGTTCGAGGTATCCACTACCGCGGTTAAGCCCAGCTTTGACGCTGAAAGCAAGAAGTTTATAATTCCCAAGCGCAACGCCGCGCTCAGGACAGATGTCAACAAGTGCTTTATGGCTTATCGCTTTAAGTTCAGCAAGGGCGATTATAACAAGCAGACAGGTATCGACAAGGTTGTTTACGACACAGGCAAAGAGCACGTTAACACCCTTGAGGACTTCAGGTATAACAAGCCGCTTGAGTCGCTCTCGGTTAACCTGCCTCTCGGATCAACAATTAACGCTATCGCGTACCAGAACTACGAGAGAATCGGTGACGCGGATGTGTTTGTTGAGATTGATTCCGATCATCCCGACCGCTGCTATACAGACTACGTATGGCCGTATTGATAATAATGTAAAATAGTAAACAATAACCGGTTATTCCTTGCCGCAGCATTGCGGCAGGGAATATCCTGTATTATGGGTGATAAAATGAGAAACAAAAGTTTTGCGAAATCTGCATATTTTAAGTGTATTTTGGCCTTTGGGTTGATGTGTGCTGTAATGATTTCTATGTGTTCCTGTACGGGCGTCGACCCGAACGTTGAGGAAAAGGAAACCAAATCCGGCGACTATCAGGTTGAAACTCAAAACGAGACCACAGACGTTGAACTTGACGGCTTCCACGCGTACGGCGACGGTATGACCGCTCCGCTGACGGTCAAGGGAGTAAAGGTAAACGTCGAGGATTTTGCTCTGAGGAGCTACGAGCTTGCCTTTATGCTTGCCCAGCCAAAGTTTAAGTCGGTAAATGATATACCTGTCGACGCTTTGGCGCAATTTGCGTTCGCTCATCTTTACTACGAGAACCTCTACGAGATTCCCAATAAAATGACCGACTATTGCCAGACCACGCAAAAAAAGCTTAATGATGAGCTCAAAAAACACTTTGGCGAGAATAAAGTTGATCTTACAAAATCCGAGCTATACAATAAATCGAAGAAAAAGTTCGAGATGTGGATGCCCGAATACGGCCAAAATATCTACTATAAGGTTGACGCGGCCAATGTCGAGGGCGACAAGGCGGTTATTATAACAACCTTCTACAATGAACTCAAAAAGACAACCAAGCTCGGACGTACAACAATAACCGTCAAGATAAAAGACGGAAAACCGGTTATTGCGGAACTATCCGCGGATTAGGCAGAGGGTATTATGGAAAAAGAAATAAACCAGCTCCAAAGCGACAATGAGCGCTTGGAAGAGGCTTTGCGTAAAGCGAAGGAACAGCTCTCTGAGCTTTTAAAAACAATCGACGGCGTGTCCGATTTGCTTGAGGATAAAAACGAAGGCCACGTAACAGATGATGATGTAAGAAATTTATTGAAAAAATATTCGGGACTTTAATGTTCGACAATAAAGGATTCTATGTTTAAAAAGCTAATTAATCATTACAACACAAATATCAAAGACAACAAAGGGGGATTAATCCCCCTTTTGGGCGTTGCTTTGATAATATTTATTCTGACTATGGCGATTCACTATGTCGCGGTCTATGTTACCGCCGATTATTCGAACGCCAATATGGTGTCTAACTGGGACTACGGCTATACCGAACGCGTCGGGAAAGTCCCCGATGCAGAGCTGAGGGTTTTTAACCAGCAAAACCCACTGATAACCGAGAAGGCGGTAAAACGCAGCAATCTTTATCTAGTAAAAACCTTTGAACCGTCCGACAAAAAACGCACTTTGGTTGTAAATACCGACCATTCGCCTGTTATGATAAAGGTGAACGGCCGCGAGGTTTATAACAACCAGTACAAATCCGCTGAATATGTCGGCAACTGTTATAACGCCGTCGTGCTCGACGGTACCTCGCGCGAGCAGGTTGTAGAGATATTTATGAAGCTGCCGTTTTCGGTTCGTTTTAATGCTGCTATGACCAAACAGGAAAATCCCGCGGTTGCGTTTTCGCTAAGATTTTTTATCGGAGCGATTTTTGTATTGCTGGGATTATCGGCTTCTGTGTTTTTTGCGATATACTCAATCAGAAAGAAAAAGCTGTTCCGTACACTGGCTCTGGCGCTGTTCTTTATGTTTGTCGGAATTATTGTAATGGCTCAGGAACTGACGGAAATCACATATATATTTAACGCCCCGTATATGATGAATATCATTACGGCAATATCGAATCTTACATATATTTTCGGTCAGTTCTGTATTGTTGGCTGGCTTAAACGACGTAAAAATATGGTTGTCGCGGTATCATTCGCCGCGGCAGTAAGCGAGGCGGCGCTGCTCCTGGCAGTAACACCCGCGTTTTTCGGAATTGCGGTATGCGCGTCCGCGGTTATACAAACCGCGTCGGCTGTATATATTTGCGTAAATGCAGGCGGTTATGTTTCGAAAAGAACCCAGTACGCGATTCCGGTTTTCGTAATTTCGGCTTATTACTCGATGATAAACCTGATCGGCGGTGTATTCCTGTTTACCCGCAACACTCCGATGAATACATTTACACTGAGTATCCCGTCGTTGATAATAATCGGTACCCTCGGTTATGTTTTCTACAGCGACTACAAATATAAGAAAAAGAACGCTGAACTTCGCAATCAGTCAAGACAATTCAGCGAATCCGTAAACAATATTTCCCACTTCATACATAATATGTTATCCTGCAGAAGCGAGGATAAATTCTACGAAACCGCGGCGAGAGAGGTATGCTCCCTGCTGGAAAAATACCGCGGCGACTATTCGGATGTCAAATACTGTATCGGCGTTAAGTCCGACGACGGCTATATCGAGGTTATCAACAACGAGGTTGATGGTTGCAACTACGATATTATTGAAGAGTACGCGATCGAGACCGGCAAGGGCTGTATGTTTGCTGATACATACTTCGATTTCGCGCTTAAAAAGAGCGATAATATCAGCGCTCTACTGCATTTTGAGAATATCTCGAACGGTCTCGATATGTTCTTTGACAGTATGATCGAAACGGCTTACTGCGGTCTTGAGACTGCCTTCGAGAAAACCTGCGATTCGCTTAACAGCCGTGAGATTGACATTATTTTCGGCGAGCTCGCGCTTAACACCGAGATAGATAACGGATATACTCCCGACCATCTTGAGCATATTGCCAAGTATTCCTACGAGCTGTGTAAAAAGCTCGGTATGAGCGAGGAGGAAGCAGAGTTGATTTCTACCGCCTCTAAGCTCCACGATATCGGCAAAATCGCGATTCCGAAAAATATAATAAACAAAGAATCACGACTGACCGAGGAAGAACAGATAATCGTGGCCAGCCACTCAAAATTCGGCTACCTGATTCTGTCAGCTTATGATGACGATCCGTTCCTCGCTACAGCGGCGGAAATCGCTTGCTATCATCACGAGCGATATGACGGAACCGGATATAACGGCCTGAAGGGCGAGGATATTCCGCTTTGCGCAAGAATCATAACTATTTGCGATGTTTTCGACGCTTTGGTTTCCGAGCGTTCGTATAAAAAGGCGTGGAGCGTCAGCAGAGCGCTGAACTACCTCGACGAAAACTCGGGTACGATATTCGATCCTAAGCTTTTGGAACTGTTCAAAGAATGTGTAAACGAGACAGAATAACAATGGAAGGGCGCGGTTTTTATGCCTGAAAAACAGAATAATACCACCGATCATTCCGGCAAGAAAAAGGAACTCGGAAAGCTAAAAATTTACAAAAGATTTAAGTGGTATCATATCCTCGCCGCGGTGATTGTGCTGACAGTCGCGTCGCTGTTTATCGGCTGGCATCTTGTGCCCTCCCGCGTGCTTAATATCGCTGTGTTGGACAAGACAGTGCTCTCATATTCCGAGGATGACGATATAGTAAAGGATACCGTGTACCGTAAACACCAGGGCTTGTTTTGGCTTATGAACCAGCAAAAGTATGTTAAACCCGACGGCACGGATTACGACTATAAAAACGACTACTACGGCTCTATGCTTGACGACGAAGGCGCTCCCGACAAAGAGGTCTCGCTTAAGGATATCAAGGAAAAACCGGATTTGGTATATCTATCCGACGCCTACGGACTCGGAAACGATACCTTTGGTTATTACAACGGCGGAACACCACAGAACAGCGGCATCTCCAGCGATGATTTGTCGGTTATTGCCTACGCTTACGGCAGCGGAGCACCGGTTATCGGCGAGACTACCCTGTTCAGCTCGGCGCTGTCGGATTCGGTGTATTCACAGCTTACATCGCTTTTCGGCGTAACTCCGAAAAAATGGATTGGCAGATACATTGTCGATCTGGAGGATTTTACCGATATACCCGACTGGGCGCCTCCTATGTACGAACAGCAGGAGGGCGTCGAGTGGCGGTTTACCGGCCCCGGAATACTGCTTGTTTCTAACGACGGAAAAATTATTATTCTTGAACAAAATACCGATTTCAGCTCAAAAGACCTGCTGAAAATCTATATAAACGAAAAATACAAGGCGGAGTTTCCGGACTGCGCGGACTGCAATTTTTATAACTGGTTCGAGCTTATCGACTCCAACTACAACACCGAGTCTATAGCGACCTTCGACTTTGACCTGAACGCTGTGGGAATGGAAAAAATAAAAGAAATCTCCAAGACTCCGCGTTTCTGCGCAATAGCGCGCAAGCAGGAGAAAAATCATCCGCCTGTATATTTCTTTGCCGGCGATTTCAACGACTATGTTAACGGCGAAAGATACGGCAAATTCCTGTTCGCGAACCAGTTCTTTAAGTTTTTATCCTTCGACCGTCAGGGCGATATCTCCAACTTCTACTGGAACTTTTATAATCCTCTTATGAGACATATTCTCGACAAAACAAAGACGACCGAGTATGTTAAGAGTAACGATAAACATGCTGAGGTTTCGCGCGTGAACGAAGACAAGTTCCAGGTGCTGGAGGATAAAAAGTGGAAGTCGATTAACCTACGGGCTGTCGCGCTTAATCCCCAGGCTCCGGCCGAAAAGCAGTATTCGCGCGATATTGCCTATTATGACGAATTGATCAAATCCGCGGTTGAGCTCGGAGCTAACTGTATTGTTGCCAAGGATTTGCTGCCGCCTGAGTTTTATACCTCAATAAACAGGCACAATTCCTCCGGTTCCGGCAAGCGACTGTATATTTTGCAGCATATAACCCCTCCCGAAGGGCTTGAGACCAAGGATTATATGAGCGAAAACGGACTTGACGCGTGGAAAAAAAGGATAGAAACCGTTGTTAAAGCACTTCACGGCGACGGATCCGCCAAGGGAGCAAAGCTCGGCGAAGCCTCCTATTTTACCGACTCGTCGGCCTATGTTCTCGGCATAACCATAGATCCGTATCTTGACAAAAACGCCTGTGGCCTTCTGTCCGGCGCGCAGTATACCTACAGCGGAAAATATACAAATACACAGAACGGACTTTGCGGTTTCGCGGCTTATCTGTACGATACCGCTCAGAAAACCTCAAAAAGCAAATATAAGTACTATACTCCGATTTCCGTTAGCTCAAATATGGAGATGATTTCCGGAATGTCGTTCTGCGACAAGAACTACTCCTATCTTTTGAGCGATATAGCGGGCGAGAGCTGTACACAATATTTCTACAGCGACGTTCGCTGTAACAGAAACACAATCACGAAATCACCGGCTTATGCCAAGGGAGAGTACGAGGGCTTGTACACTACCCTCAACGAGGTAAGCGGAGCGCTCAGCAACATTGTATTGTCTGGCGTATCCTTCTCGGACGTTAACTCGGTGTATAAAAAAGCGGCTAAAACCGAAGGCCAGCAGGGTCGTGATATCGTAGACGCCCTCAGCGCCGTCAGGGACGCGGGTTGTCTCGGAGCAGAGGTTTATGACCTCAACGACAGCTGGGCCGAGGTTTCGGATGATATGAGGAAGTTTACATCCTCGGAGGACACATCCTATCTCTGGCACAATACCTGTGATGAAAAACAGATGACCGGTGTGGTAGCGGTTGAAGAAAAAAAGCCAACTACTCCCGGACTGGTTCTCAGCGACGACGATCTGGTTCAGGCTATACAAATGTATTCCGACTCGGCGTATATGTATATTACGCTGCAAATGCTACAGGAACTTGATTACAGCAGCAACGCGATGTTTGTAGGTATAGACACCTTCCAGCGCAACGACGGCGAATACTATTACGCGAAAAAGTTTACTCCGAACTCACTTTCGGGTATGGAGTTTGTACTTAGATTTGATGATAAGCGCAAGGCCGAGCTCAATGTCATAAGAAGCTATGACCGTTCGAAACGCAATTCCGCGTTTACCAAGGAGAGTTACGAGGCTAAGTTCAACAAGGTCGCCGACCTTGTCTACGGCGGATTCGATAAGCATGACAGCCAGTTCTACCAGACAGGCTCGACAATATATGTGCGAATCCCATGGACGTGGCTCAACGTGTCCGACCCGACGAGAAATCTTATGATTAATGACAAAAACTTCGGCAAAAAAGCCAAAACTACCGCCACAAACGGAATGCTTGTTTCCGTAATGATTGGTGAGAGAAGTTCGGGCGACCTTATGTATGGTTTCCCGGAGAAAAAACAAGACCCCGGCTACAAGATGTTTAAATGGAAAGGCTGGGAGAAATTAACATACGAAATAAGAACAAAAGACAGCTATAAAATTCTAAGCAATTACTATTCGGAGAACTAATGAAAGTTGAACTGCTAAGCGTAATCGGATTGCTGCTGTGCCTTATTATTATCGGCATTGAGTACATAATCCATTACCGCCTCGCCGAGCGACAGGACGAGCACAGCGTCCGTGAAACCAATATTAACCGAAGAATGACCATCCGCGTTGACGGAGTGCTTCGCGCGCCTACCAGGTCGTGTCTCGACAGCGAGCTTAAGGCTATCGCTGAGGATATCGACGGCAATTATGAGGCGTACGAAATCACGATTCAGGTTATGAACGAGGTTAAAGAAAAGCGCGGCGATTCTGTCGAAAAGTTAATAGATGAGGTCAAAAACGAGGTAAAACCTGTAGAAATCTATGCTCAGATGCTTGATGACGGCGACGTATACCACAAGGGATACGCCCTGCGCCGACTTGCGGATTTGGGAGCCGTAGAGTACAAGGATACTATGATTGAGTGTCTTGACAGCAAAAACCGCGATCTGGCCTATAACTCGGCTATGGCTCTTGCGCTTATGGGCGATGTCGAGAATGTCGCACGCTATATTATGAGCATTGAGAACGACAGGCAGTATTCGGGAAGAATTATCAACGAATTTTTTGATGATTTTAACGGCAACCGCGCCGACCTTGCGAACTGCCTTTTCGAGCAGTGTAACGATTATATGAAGAGCACTATCATCAAGGCGCTTGTTCCTTATAAGATAGATGAGTTCAGGCCGATGTATCTTGAGGGCTTTTCGGGTAAAAACTTCGGTATGAAGGTTGCCTGTATAAAGGCTCTTGCGGCGTTCGGCAATCCCGAGGACGAACAGCTCCTGCAAATCGCGGCCAAGGATAAGGAATGGGTAATCCGCGCCGCGGCGGTAAGGGGACTTTCGCTTCTTGATTCTCCGTCCGCTCTCAAAAGCGTAAAGACCGCATTAACAGACAAGGAATGGTGGGTGCGACAGACTGCCGCCAACGCCATTACGAATATGGATATTTCTCCGAGCGATCTGGAGGATATCCTCGGCGGTTACGACCGTTTTGCCGCTGACGCGGTCAAGGCGGTACTGTATAAAAAGATTGACAGTTTAGCATAATCGAAACAAAAAAGGGGGGATATCTGTGACATTTCTAAACGCGGTACGCAGTTTTATTATTGTGTTCAACTATTTCTGTATGGCGTTTACAATATTGTTGAGTATTATTTATATTATCCAGATGTTTGTGTCGCTGTTCAGGGTGCGGAAAAACTACAACAAACATTTTTCCGACGATTTCAGGCGATACGTGGATTCGCATAATTTGCTTCCGATTTCGCTGATTATCCCGGCGTATAACGAACAGGAAAACATTGTTCAGAATATCCGCTCGCTGATGAAGATCAACTATCCAAGCTACGAGATTCTGGTAGTAAACGACGGCTCAACCGACAAAACCGCCGAGCTTGTAATCAGCGCGTTCGAGATGCACCCGATAGAAACCTCGATTCGCTACCAGATTCCCACAAAGAATATACGAGGCGTGTATTATAGCAAAAAATACCCCAACCTACTCTTTGTTGATAAGGAAAACGGCGGAAAATCAGACGCGCTCAACGCGGGTATCAACATCTCGTCCTATCCGCTGTTCACCTGTCTTGACGCCGATTCGCGTGTCGAGAGGGACGCTCTGCTGAAGCTTTCGGTTGAGTTTATCAAGGATTCAAGAACCGTAGTTGCCGGCGGAATCGTACGTATAGCCAACGGCTCAAAAATTGTCGACGGCGAGCTAAAGGGCTTTTCAATGCCGAAAAAGCTTATCGAAAGATTCCAGATTGTCGAGTATTACCGTTCTTTCTTATCGGGACGTGTGTTCTGGAGCGCGACAAACTCACTGCTGATTGTATCGGGAGCCTTCGGATTGTTCCGCAAACAGACGGTTATCGACGTGGGCGGCTATAAGCCGAACACAATCGGCGAGGATATGGAGATTGTCGTCCGTATCCACCGCTATATGCGCAAGAATAAGATAAAGTACAAGGTTATCTTTAACGAGCTTTCTATTTGCTGGACTCAGGGGCCGATGTCGCTTAACGATATTCGAAGTCAGCGCCGTCGCTGGCAGATAGGACTGATGGATACCCTGATTTCGCACAGGGTTATGACGCTTAATCCGCGTTACGGAATGGTCGGTCTGCTGTCGATGCCCTACAACTGGATTTTTGAGTTGTTCGGCGCATTGGTAGAGACAATAGGTTATTTCCTTATACCGTTCTCGCTGATAATGGGCGAGCTTAATATGTTCTTCTTTGTGATGTACTTTTTGCTTGCGGTAATGCTGGGTGTAATTTTGTCCGAGGGCAGTCTTGTGCTGGAACAGTATACCCACCGTGCGGCAATGTCGGCAAAACAGAGTATATCGATCTCTATCTACGCCATACTCGAAAACTTCGGATACCGCCAGATTATTACAATTTTCCGTGTAGAGGGTATACTAAAATATCGTAAACTCAGAAAAACCTGGGGTAAGATAAAACGTAAGGAGTTTGAACAATGAAAAAATATGTCCTTACGATTCTCGCTACAATCTGCGTATTGTTTTTCCTGGCGCAGACCGGTATTCTCGCTCCTTTCGGAATAAAGCAGCTTTCGTTTATGCGTCGTGAAGATGACCGAAAATCCGCGTCCGACTCGGTCAGCGAGGAGTACAACGATACGGCCAACGACTTAAGCTACCGGTTCAAAACCGAGGGTCAAAACTTTTTTATCTATAAAAACGGCGAATGGAAAAAGATGTTTATGGCCGGCGTAAATATCGGAGCGTCCGAGCCGGCGCTTTTTCCGGGCGACCTTACAATCGAATACAAAACCTATCTCAGATGGTTTAAATATATCAGCGAGATGAACTGTAACTGTATTCGTGTCTATACCACAATGCGTCCGCAATTCTATCTTGCGCTTAATGATTTTAATAAAAAAGCAAAAAATCCGATTTATCTTTTCCAGGGCGTTTGGGTTAACGAGGATGACATCGAACGTCTCGGCGATGTATACGCCGAAAACGAGAAAATCCTTAACGACTTTAAGAAGGACGCTATGACTCTGGTGGATGTAATCCACGGCAAGGCCACAATCCCGGAATCTCCGGGTAAGGCGTCAGGTTCCTATCATACGGACGTATCCCGCTGGCTCGCCGGCTGGATTATCGGCATTGAGTGGGATCCGAATCTGGTTATAAACTCGGACGAGCAGCATCCTAATAAGCGTAAGCACGACGGCAAGTACCTGTATACACAGGCGGCGTCTCCGTTTGAGGCGTTTTTATGCCGGGCGGGCGACGCTGTAATTGAGCACGAGACGTCAAAATATAAGTATCAGTCGCCTCTCGCGTTTACCAACTGGATTACCACCGATCCGCTTACTCACCCTAACGAGCCTCACTTCGACGAGGACAAGGCGACGGTTAATACCGAAAACATTAAGTACAGAAATTTCGGACCCGGAATGTTCGCGTCCTACCATATCTATCCGTACTATCCCGACAGCCTTAACTTCCAGGAGGATTACCTTAAGAATCTCGACGAAAACGGCAACGTCGACACCTATACAGCCTACTTAAAGGACCTGAAGCTTGTTCACACAATGCCGATTCTCGTCGCCGAGTTCGGTATTCCTACCTCGCGCGGAATGGGACACGAGAGTGTTATGGGCTACAACCAGGGTAAAGTTGACGAAAATGCCCAGGGCGCTATGCTGATTGATATGATAGAATCTATTTACGAGACGGGCTACGCCGGCGGACTGATGTTTACGTGGCAGGACGAGTGGTTTAAGCGAACTTGGAACAACGTAATGTTCGATATAGCCGACCGCCGTCCGTTCTGGAGCAATATCCAGACAACCGAGCAGTGCTTTGGAATTATGTCATTTGACCCGGGTCAAAAACGCTGTATATCTTATCCCGACGGTGATTTGTCGGAGTGGGACGGCGTCGATCCGGTTGTGGATAACAAGGACGGCAAGCTGTATGTTATGAGCGACGAGCGATATGTTTATCTCTGTGTAAAGAGCAACAGCTACGACTTTAACAACGACACCCTCTACATCCCCGTAGATACAATCAAAGGACAGGGTAACAAGACCGCATCTGCATATAACCTAAGCTTTGATAAAGGCGCGGACTTCCTGATCAAGCTTCACGGAGCGTCCGACTCGCATATATTTGTCGACCGGTACTATGACGCGTTCAACTACTATTTTGTAGAATCGAGAATGTTGTCGGATTATCCGTTGCTCAAGAACCCTGATAAAAAGGACAGCGGTATTTTTGACGAGATGTTGCTCTGTTACGGTTATAATATGAAGATAAAGGGTACCGGAGACGAAATTCCCGACAGAGCTTACGAAACCGGCAAACTGCTTTACGGTAACGGAAATCCCGACTCCGACGACTACGCCTCGCTTACCGATATGTCTTATTCAAAGGGAGGAGTAGAGCTTCGTATTCCGTGGCAGCTCCTTAATGTAATGGATCCCTCGGAAAAACAGCAGATTGCAGATTTCTGGGAGGAACAGGTTATCACGCCTCAGGAATTTGAATCGTTCGGGTTCGGATTTGGAATCCAAAAGGCCGATGAAAAAATCAGCATCAACGTAAAAGGTAACTATACCTACAAAAGCTGGAATATACCAACCTGGCACGAAAGACTCAAGCCTGCTTACGGAGAACTGAAAAAATATCTTAAAAAGTATAAGTAAGGAGGAGCAAAATGAAAAAGCTGACTGCTGTTCTGCTCGTAATTATTATCGCCTTTTCGGCAGCGGCATGCGCTCCGTCCGAAAAGAAAGATACTGAAAACTCAAATACGATAGAACTTTCGGGTACAGGCAAGCTGAATGTACCGTATATAGCGAATGAAGACGGATATTTTTATCGCAGGAATAAGGATAACAAAGGGGAGCTTATCTATATAAAAGGCGTCAATATGGGCCTTACCGAACCCACAACAGATTTGAACAACCCGAACACCACCTACTCGACCTACCTGAAATGGTTTGGCCAAATCGCAAAAATGAACGCCAACACCGTGCGTGTATTTACGATAATGAATCCAAACTTCTACCGCGCGTTCTATGACTATAACAAAACCCACAAAAAGTCTCCCCTGTATCTGGTGCAGGGCATTTGGTTCAGCGAGGACTTGATGTACGAACTGACCGACGCACTCGAAAGCGACGAGATTCTGATAACCGCGTTTAAGCGCTCGGTCAAAGAGACTATAGATATAATCCACGGCTCCAGCAATTATACAACCTACGGGGAGTTCAGCCCGGCGGTGTATGATAATGATATATCCGACTATGTGCTCGGATATATTCTGGGACTGGAGTATCCGGCGGAGTTTATAAACGAAACCAACGCATCTCATCCGGACAAAACAAATTTCAACGGAAAATACCTTAAAACCTCTAAAAAAGCTTCTCCGTTTGAGTATTTCCTCTGCGATGTGGGCGACAGTTTGCTGACTTACGAGACCGAGACATATTCCTGTCAGCTGCCCGTGGCTTTCCTCAACTGGCAGACGCTCGATATTATGAAGCACTCATCCGAGCCGTTCGTCGAGGAAGAGGATTCACAGAGTGTAAACACAGAGAATATTCTGCCCAAAAAATCGTACAAGGCAGGACTTTTTGCCGCGGTCGACGTATATCCGTACTATCCTGAGTTTATGAACCACCAAAAGGAGTATACGTCCCAAAAGGATAACTATTACGCCTATCTAAAGGATTTGAAAAAGCAGTACACAGTACCTCTGCTTATTGCCGAGTACGGACTTTCGACAACACGCGGAGTCGCTCACCTCGGAATCAACGGTTATCAGCAGGGCGGGCTCAATGAAAAACAGCAGGGTGAGCTCGACAGCCGTATGACAGAGTATATCTACAAAGCCGGCTGCTGCGGAGGACTGCTGTTCTCCTGGCAGGACGAATGGTTCAAGCGTACGTGGAACACCGATATGTATTATCCCGATAAGCCTCAGCTTAGGGTTCACGACCTTTCGAGTGCCGAGCAGGGATATGGAATGCTGGCGTTTGACGCGTCCGACACATACCCGGACGGCGATACTTCGGAGTGGAATCAGGAAACCGGAGTAGGCGACACGCGCGTTTGTGTAAAATATGACGCGGATTATATGCATTTGCTTATAACCCTGCCCGACGGTTTTGATTTTGATAAGGACAGCTACTATGTTCCTATTCAGATTATGGGCGAGGGAAGCAAAAAGCTAAAGAATTCTAACCTGAGCTTTTCCGAACCGACGGACTTTTTGCTTGAAATAAACGGCAAAAATAATACACGTCTGTTGTGCGACGCGTATCGTGATTTGTTCCATTATAAATACAATGTGCTCAAAGGCGTTTTTGGCAAGGACAAACAAAAGCGTTTTGAGAAAAACAGTGGTGTATATAATAAGATAAACACCTATGTCTCAAATGAGATGTACCTGCCTGATGAGGACAAAACTCTGCCTCCGTCATATATCGAAACCGGAAAGTTGCTTTACGGCAACGCGAATCCTTCCGCAAAGGATTATGATTCACTGGCGGACTTTAGCCTCGCAGATAAAAAGCTTGAGGTACGATTGCCGTGGTATCTGCTTTCGGTTAAGAATCCGCGTACAAAGGCTTGTATAGCCGAGCTTAACGGCAAGGAAATCGGTTTTGCGACCTTTGAGACTATCAAAATCGGCGCCGGAACAGACGGCAAAATAAAAATGTACGATACCGGATTTAACGGTGTACAGGATATGAAGCTTACCCAAAGGCTTAAGCAGTCGTATGGCATTATGTCAAAGGCTTTTGCGAAAGTTGGATAAAACTTAACAGATTATAAAATGCAACAGGAGCTGCCGCGATAAGCGGCAGCTCCAAGTCTTTTCTTATGTATCCAGATTCATTTCAGCGATTCTTCGGATTTCGTCCTCGGCCTCGAGGAAAGCGTTTACGACATTCGGATCAAAATGCTCTCCCGATTCGTTGCGGATTATATCAATTGCATGGTCAATCGGGTATGGCTCCTTGTAGCTCCTTCTTGATACCAGCGCGTCGAAAACATCGGCAACAGCCATAACTCGCGCCGAAAGCGGGATCTCCTCGCCTTTTAGTCCAAGCGGATATCCCTTGCCGTTCCATTTTTCGTGATGATAAGCAGCAAGATTTTTTGCTTCGTTAAGGTATCCCGAATCCTCGTCGACCTCCTTAATGGCCTTGAGTATTATTTCTGCGCCGGCGGAGGTATGAGTCTGCATTATCTTGAATTCCTCATCGGTGAGCCTGCCGGGTTTGTTGAGCAAAGCGTCGGAAATCTGAATTTTACCAATATCGTGCAACGGAGCGGAGTTCACAACATCCACGATATACTGGTCGGTAAGGATGTCGCTGTAGACTCCGTCTTTCTTTAGCTGATCCATAATGATACTGGTATAGGCGGCGGTTTTGCGGACGTGGTCGCCGGTACATTTGTCACGGCTTTCAACCAGATCGGCGAGTACCATAATAAGTCCGCTCTGCAACTTGGAGATTTGGCGGCTTTTCTTTTGGACATCTTCGATATATCCGACGATTTCCTTAGTGGAAAAAGCTATCGTGTTGTAAAGGTTTTCGATTTCGTCGCCCGTTTGTATATCGAGCTTTCTTATTGACTCAAGTGTTTTAGCGCGCGCCGTGGTACTGTTATACGCGAACGAGCTGGTTACCGCCGCGATTTTGTTTATCGGCTCGGTTATATAATGTTCGGTTATCCATAAAGCGAAAGCCATAATCAGCGTCAGGAATCCGAGAAACATCGAGATAATCTTAGCGAGGAACATTGTCTCTTCCGCCACGAGATTCTGCATCGAAAGATCGGCCGCTACATAGCATAAATTGTTGCCGTAATGGTCGTTAATAGGCTTGTAAATCGTCAGCAGCCAGCCATAGGAGTCGTTGGTTATAGTCGGTTCGATGTCCTTTCCGCGTTCAAAATCCTTGATATGGGCTTTCATATATTCGTCAAGTTCAAGTCTGTCGCCCGGATTATCCGCCTCCGAATCCGTGGTATCAATATCGAGTACAACCACACATCCGTCAGCAGTTATTCTATAAACGTACAGATATTTTAGCTCATGTGAGCTTTTTAGTATGTTGTCAAAAATATGTCGGATATTATTATAGTTTTCGCTTTTTTCACCCTGTTGTATAAACTCGTCAACCATAGTAGGCTCAATGCTTTGCTGCATCAATTCGGTGACGTTGTTGCCCTGTTCGATGTATTCGTTCAGGATAGAATCGTGGTACTGGATTGCGGACACCATTACTGCCGACAAAACGACCAGCGTGGTAGCAATTCCGACCACGAGCAGAGCCTTTGACCTCAGCGACATTCGTCCTCGTGTAACTCCCTTGGTGCGTTTAAAGCTGAGATCTTTGTTAAATATTCGGAATTCCCTCAGAAAACGTTTGGGCAACGCCATCCATATCGCAACGGCGATAAAGGTCACTATCGCTTTGTCGATTATATCAATAATCATAGTCGCTATAAAATCCGCGACAAAAATATTCATTCCCGTAGATTGGCTTATGCTGACTCCGAATTCGGAGAACGAATCAAATCCACCCAAAAACCAGGTCAAAAAGCAGCCGATACCGCCTCCGAAAGCGGCAAATGTCAGTATAGCGGCCAGAATATGCGGAAACTTCCTAAGCCAGCCCTTGCGAGCGAAAAACGACGCGGCTGCGGCTATGAGCACGCTGATAAAGCAGTAGTAGGTAGTGTTGTTCTGGGTTATGCCCATAATAACATTGTAGAAAAATCCTACAGTGATACACGGCAGATAACCCCCGACTGCCGCCGCGAGTATGGTGCCGATGTTGTCAATATAGAGGGGAGTTCCCAGCCATTGGCTGATCTTTGTGCCTAAGATGTTTAAGCTGATAGACACAACGAACAGCCCCAGAAACATTATAATTGTTTTCTTTTTACTGATTCTGTGATTTGTTTCAAACATACTAAAGCCTCGTTTTTGAATCCTGCTATTAGTATTATTTTACAAAAATGTAAAAATATATAATAACTAATCTATAAGAATTATAAAATTTTAGCGCCATAAAGTCAAGTGAAAATTGCGTTACTTGATTTTATTTTTTAAATTCCGGGGTACAATAGTAAAGATTGATAAAATTTTATTGCAAACAATCTAAATTTTATATTATTTACCTATACGCGGATGACCGGTCAAAAACCAAGGAGGTTGCCTCGATTTGCGGCAACCTCCCGTTTCTATGCTTTAAGTTCTTTTTTGCGTATGTACATCCGTCTGTCGGCTCTTTCGAACACCGACACATAGTTTTTGTCAATCTCAGGTTGATATCTGGCGATACCCGACGCTACGACAACCTTGTCAGATTTCTTGTTGTTGTCAATCCTTTCGTTAAACTTTTCCATAAGCTCTTCGTGGATTTTATAATCTTCGCCTCCGATGATCGCCGCAAATTCATCACCGCCGATTCGGTATACGGGGCTGTGCGGAAAATATTCGCCTATGAGCATACCGGCGTTATATATGTAAATATCTCCGAAGTCATGACCTTTTGTATCGTTTATTTCTTTGAGGTTGTTTAAATCAAATACAGCAATCGCGAATTCTCGCGAATCTCCTGATTTGATTTTCTGGTTAAGCCTGTCAACATCGTCCATATAAGCCTGTTTGCTGCCTGTACCGGTAAGAGGATCGGTGTATATTTTCCTCTTTGCCGTACCGAGCTCTTCCTTGTGCTGTTTTTCACGCCTGAGCGTTTCCTCAAGAGTTTTGCGGTAATCCTCTTTTTCGCCTTCTACAACAAAGGTGTGTGTAAGACAGCTTCCGACAAGATATCCGATTGAATAAAGCGGAAGCAGAGGATAGAACAGCTGCAATACTATAAGAGCCGCCATTACCAATCCGAAATAACCGACAGTACTCTTCAGCCTTTTGGTGGCATCGGGGTCTTTGGACGGTTTCATAAAGGTATACATCGAAGTAACCGCAAACAGTATAAGTTGCAGCGTCAAAGGCACATATCGCGCGATTCCAGCGTGATATACCGCGTTTTCGTCGAACCAGAACTGAATCGGGATAAAGAAGTTTATGATGAGAATGATCAACTCGGCAACGAGCATTGTCGTGCTTGTAACGGTCAGTATGTTTTTTAAGATTTTGCCGCCTTCCATATACGCGGCGATGTACCTTGTCCACAGCATAAAACCCGTCATCATTGAGGCAAAGTATATCACCGTTACCAAATACAGAAAAGGCTGGATATGATATTCGTCAAGCAGACCCCAGAGTACATCCGAGGTGCAAAATACCAGAATACTTACTATAAAGGCGCGGTATTCTTTATAGGCGGGGATCAGGTCGAAGTCGTCCTTACGCCACAATACGTCACGGTTTATTATGAGGTTGATAGCGATAGCTAACATTCCGATTACAGAGTAAGACATTACGCATCACCCCGATCTGTATGGTTATGTTTGTCAACATCGGTTACGCCGATGATAAGCTGGGGACCGTCTTTTTCCTCGACTAAAGCTCCTTTCATACATACGTTTATTGGCTTGTTTTTTATTACGAGTCTGTAGTTTAACGCAAATATACCGTTTTTTTGAATTGTATCAAGTATTTTTTTCTTTGAGAAGGACGAGCGGAACATCTCCAAATCCTCTTGATATATAACGTTAATACTTTCTCTTAATGCTATATCAAAGAAATTTTCACCTTGTTTGGCAATATTCAGTTCGTCATAGTCGTCGGTTGTACTGTATTCGTAGAAGCTGTCTGTTTTTGGGTCAACTGTATAAATACAGATAAAATTGTCTGTCAGAGCGGCTATACGCGAGAAGGTTATCTTTTCCTCACGCATTCTCTCGAAAGCCTCTTTTTGGCGCATTTGGACGTCGGTGTTAATTATTCCGACGATAAGATGGTTTTTGTCGGTTTTGGTGCGTACCGCTTTAAGAGTGACATAGGTAGGCTTATCGTCAAGTATTAGCCTGTAATCCCGTACATACGCTCCGTTTCGCTCGATGGAACGCAATACGTTGGACTTGGTAAAGCTTTTTGTGAATGCCTCCCTGTCGTCCGCGAACACAAGCTTTTTAGCGGAGGTTCTGGTTGTTCTGAAGAAATCGGAGTTGCGCTGTTCAATCGAGAGTTGCTTGATAAGCGGATTTGATTTATACTCTATAAATCTTTCGGTATTTATGTCTACATAATACAGACTTATGTAATCCGCCGACAGAGCCTTGGCTACCTGAGTAAAGGTAATGGATGACGTTTCGTTGTCCAACACCGCGAGTATCGCTACCGCGATAGCTCTTGTTCCGGTAGTGGGGTTTAGCGCGACGGTTTTCATAATCGCGTGAGCAATTGATCCGTCGGGCAACTCCTCGTCCAAAAACGTCTTTTTGTCGGCCTTGCCAAAGTCTCGCAAAGAATTTAAAAACGCGTAGCCGCTTTTATCTTTGTTCTTTAGGGAGCCGAAGCTTTCTTCGAGAGATAAATTGCCAAAATTCTTTGTTATAAAAGCGCGGTAAGAATTGTTACAGCGTATCAGTGTGATTTTTTCGTCGTTGCTTTCGATTATCGCCATCGGTATAGTGTTGAAATAGTGCTCAAAAACTTTTTCATCATCATTAGACAGAATCGCTAAATCATAGAGGTTGATTTTTCCGATAGCGGCGTAGTAATCCGATTCTTCGGGATTCTCAAAACCGATCTGGGTTCCGGTTTTGTACCTTTCGAGGATTTTTTCGTATGGAATCGGGCGACAAAAATAGTAACCCTGCAACTTTGTGCAGCCTACTTCAAACAGAAAATCTGCCTGATCCTTTGTTTCCACACCCTCGCATACCGTGTCAATTCCCAGAGCAATCGCCATTCTTGTAAGCTCGGTGAGGATAATCTTGCTTTTGTCGCCGTTATAAAATTCTTTCATAAAACGCATATCAAATTTGATGAGGTCAAATTGTATGCTCTGCAATACGTCAAGCGAGGAATAACCGCTGCCAAAGTCGTCCATCCATACGTTAAAGCCCAACTCGCGAAAACGGTCAATTTGTGATTTTATATACTCAAAATCGTTGCCGAGTGTACTTTCGGTCAACTCAATGTTTATTTTATTGCGCTCTATTCCTGCGGCGTCAACCCTTTTACGGACTTCTTCTACTATGTCGCATGTGTCAAAATCGCTTCGTGACAGGTTGATGGACGAAGATACAACGTACAAGCCTTCGTTCGCCTGTTTTTTCATTTTTTCGAGAACTCGTTCGGTTACATATAGGTCGAGTTTGTATATGAGGTTTGATTCCTCAAGTATGGGAATAAAGTCGTCGGGATTGAGCATTCCCCTAACCGGGTCTACCCACCTTGATAACGCTTCCTCGTCGCATACACGTCCGTTGGCAACGCGTACAATCGGCTGATAATAGATCTGAATCCATCTTTCCTCGATTGCGCGGTCGAGATTATCAAGAATGTAGCTGATATTTTGCGTCTTGGTGAGCATCGTATCCTGATAATAACAGTATTTAGATAAATATGTATTGCGTATAGAGTCACAGGCGTATTTTGCTTTGTCGAATTCTCCGCTTATATCCGAGTCGGTATCGGAGCTTATAGTTATTCCTATACGCACCGGCAGGATTTTTGGGTCGTTTGAGACCTCGATTTCGTCAAATATCGAGCTAAGCGTAGTTTCGATATTCTTTGCGTCGGTAAAAACGCAGAAGTGGTCGGAGCTGAACCGGCTGCAAGCATCTTGTGGGAAGTGTTTCTTCAGAATTTCGGCAAAGGCTTTCAACAGATTGTCTCCCTGCGAAAAACCGAATTTTCTGTTGTAATACTTCATTCCGCACAAATCCAAAAACAACATTGCGGCTTTGCCGCCGTTTTCGATATGACTCTTGCGCCAGCTTTCGGCCAGCTCAAAGAAGTAGGTCATATTCGGAAGTCCTGTAAGATAGTCAAAGTAGGTTGTGTTTATCAGGCTTTCCTCGTACAAGGCCTGTCTGAAAACAGGAGCAAGGTTCTCGCCGATGCTGTTTTCTTCCGAGGTATATGCTCCTTCGTCCGTAAACCAGACATACGCCAGCCTTTCGCCGGAATCAGTATCTACGTGCTCGCCGACGGCGTGGATGATTCGGTATCCGCTTCCGTCTCGTTTAAGGGTTCGGTATACTAAATCGTATTTACCGCTTTCGTTGATAAACCGCATCGTTTCATTGGCGATACGTATTGTGTCGTCGGGATGAGTTGCCGAGAACATATCGTAATCCATAGCGCGATAAGCCTCGTCTCTGTCGGAGAAGCCAAGCATATCGCAAAAGCCGTCGGACAAGGCGATAGTTGTTATCCGCTTGTCAACTCTCTGGAAAACGGCAAGCGGTACTTTTAGATTTTCGATAGTAGACATAGTGACGGAATCAAATTGATACTTTTTCATTCCAATCCTCTCGTTTCTAACGATGAATTCATTGGGTACTCTTAATATAATTATATTATCTTGAGGCGTTATTGTCAATGAAAGAACTTCATAAATTTTAAAGAATTTATGCAATATGAAAGATTTTTTGGTTTACAAAGGCTGTTTTTTGATGTATTATTAGATAAAACGATAGGAGATAAAGAATGAATATGAAAAAAGCGGTCTTAATCGCCTGTTTGATTGCTGTATTGTTTTTGTGCGGCTGCGCAACAAAGGAGAATAATATGAAACTCGAGAAAAACAAGGCAATAGTATTTACAAATAAAGTTACGGACGCCGACCTGTGGATATTGCCCATGACAGAAAAGAATCTTAAAACCACGGTGTGGGGAACTCCATCATCGTCCAAGGTGAAAACCGGAGAAAGCCGCAGGGTTTCGCTGTGTGAGCCGGGCAGCAACGGATTATATATCCTGAGAATGATTGATACAGACAGCTTTTTCTATTCCGCCGACAGCATCAAGCTGGAACCCGACTGGAAGCTAACGATATCGGGCGAAGATTTGCAATCCGTTTCGGTCGAGGTTACCGACGAAAACGGCGCGTTTAAAAAGTCGTACAAAGTATTTGCCGCAAGGCTTTAGGCGAGGTGAAGGGTATGAAAGATATAAAAGTGCTTCGCGCTGAGGAGGAGTGGCAGCGCGCGG
>CADAEZ010000009.1 GCA_902787145.1 uncultured Ruminococcus sp. | reverse complement strand
CGTCCTTAAAAATCTCGGCAATAACCGAGGTGGGGTCTCCCTCTCCTATCGGAAAGCAGTAGCCCCACGGCTTTCCGTCCCTGAAATATGAAAGCACAAGAAAGCCGTCAAATATACAAATTTTTATATTATATTTATTTCTCCAGAGAAAGATGTTGGACGCGTTAAAGTCGCAGCCCATAGTGCCATAATTCTCGCATAATCTGCG
Source organism: uncultured Ruminococcus sp. (assembly GCA_902787145.1). GTDB lineage: Bacteria > Bacillota > Clostridia > Oscillospirales > Acutalibacteraceae > Ruminococcoides. Next base: position 37,651 of record CADAEZ010000009.1, on the reverse strand, counting down.
AATATACGGCAGGTCATCCTTAACCGGCGTTTTAAAATCTAACATATTTACCCCTTTTTCGCGCAGATTTTACACGGAAGTAAAGGTATTCGGGATTTACAGCTTATCGTATACGCCCAGGATATCCTGCGCGATATCCTCTATGGTACGCATTTCGCCGTTTTGCGTGCAGGAGATCTTCTTCCAGCCGAGTTTTTCGGCGGCAAAAAGCGCGGATCTCCGGCAGTTAAGCAGGAAGCTTACGTTTTTTTCGTGCAAGTCCTTTTTACTTTCGTCTCCCGAATATCTCTTGGACATAAGCTTCTGCGACACCTCAGGCTCAACGTCGAGGTATATTATTAAGTCGGGTTTTGGTACTTTTATCTTGTTGTACTCAAAATCCTGCTGAAATTCAATATAAGCGTCCCACTCGGATTCGGGGAGCTTGGACATCTGATAGATAATATTGGATGTGGCATAGCGGTCGGCGAGAACAGCGCATCCGCTGTCGTAGTCGTCCTTCCAGAACTTGAGGTAACTCGCCACGCGGTCAACGGTATAAAAGGCCGCCGCGGCATAAGCGTTGACGTCCGAGGGCTTGTCGCCAAACTCGCCCGAAAGATACATCCTCACCAGGGTTGAACTCGGATTGTCGTAATCCGGGAAGGTGAGCTTTGTAACCTTCTGTCCTCTTTTTTCCAGTTCTTTCTTCAGTATCTCGGTCTGGGTAGCCTTTCCGGAGCCGTCGAGTCCCTCTATAACTACGAACTTACCTGCCATATTTTTGCCTCATTTCCTTTACCTTGCCACAGGACATATTGCCCTCCGGACAGGGTCCGAAAAGACAGGAAGGTCCGCATTTGGCGAAAAGATTCGGCGCTACCTTAAGGCATTCAAGCAGCATCTGCTCGGCAACCTCGCGGATTTCCCACTGAGCGCGGTTGCAGCAGCGGTGGGCAAAGAAATTTTCGAGACTTCTTGTGTTAAATGTACATATAATCTTTGTGGTACACGCGTTGGGAAGCACAAAACGGGCGTCCTCGTTTGCCTTTTTGACAAAAGCGTTGTACTGAACCTTATTATCGGCCTTAAAGCGCTCGATGATCTCCTCGTCTGTGCCGTTGAGTTCGGGAGCGAATTCCCTTATATATCCCGCCACGAGAGAGTCACGGATATCCCTGTAGGCATCGGACTGCATATCTATAACCTTTTTGTAGGCATTATACGCCTTTTCATTCTTTTCTATCTCGGGCGGAGTGACAAAGTCGAACTTTGTACCGTCCACATAACGCTGGGACTGCTGTGAATAAGAGGCGATACGGTGACGCACAAGCTGGTGTGAGCAGGCGCGGCTGATACCCTCGATTCCGAAAGTAAATGAAGCGTGCTCAACAGGACTGCCGTGACCCAGGTCGGACAGCATCTTGATAAAGGCCGCGGTTTTTTCCTCGTCGAGACCTTCTTTTATATGTTCAATATCGGAAGCCGCGTAGCAAAGCTTGGCCGCCATCGCCACTACCTGTTCCGGATTTGGAGTATGAGCTAATAAGGTTACTTTTGGTTTCATAACAATCGCCTTTTTCTACAAAATTCTATACCTATTTAGTATAACATTATGTTGAGAAAAAAGCAATATTTTTGATTATCATTTTTTGAAAGCGTACAATATTATCGGAACGGCTTAAAGAAGCATATTATGAAGCAGGTTAGGGTAACAGGAGTAATCCGAGCCCCGCTTTATACGGAGTAATTTTGCCGCTTTACGGCTTGTCAAACGCCAGCAGGCGCCAGCCTGCTAACATTTTCCGCACCGCAAATCGTCTAAAATTCCAACCGTTTAAAGTTATAAGAAGTTCGAGGCAGATTTTTGTCTAGCCGCGACAAAAACACAGCAAACCCTGACGGGTTTGCGAGTATTTTAACAAAGGGTAGGCAGAAAGCTGTCCGACAAAACCGAGGTTCGGATTGCTCCTGTTAACCTACGCGTAAGGTCAAACCCGACCGCAAGGTCCTTATTGACATACTCGAAAACCTCGGCGAAAGATTTTAAATATAATCGTACATAACAATTCAGGCAAAGATTTCGCTCTCTGCCTGAATTTATAATTATAGTATATTTCGTCATCCTGAGCCTGCCGAAGGATCTCCAAATGACAGATGACAGCTGCTTTGTAACATCTCTGCCTGATTCTATTTAAGCACCTTTTTAAGATACATACCGGTATACGATTTTTCGTTCTTGGCAACCTTTTCGGGAGTTCCCTGGGCGACAATCTCACCGCCGTTACTGCCTCCCTCAGGACCCAGGTCTATGATATGGTCGCTGATTTTTATCAGGTCAAGGTTATGCTCAATCACTACCACCGTGTTGCCTGTGTCGACGAGCTTGTTCAGCACCTCGATAAGCTTGTGGACATCCGCTATATGCAGTCCTGTCGTAGGCTCATCCAAAATATATATTGTACGTCCCGTACTGCGTTTTGCCAGCTCGGTCGCAAGTTTGACTCGCTGAGCCTCGCCGCCGGAGAGTGTGGTTGCCGGCTGGCCGATTTTTATATATCCGAGGCCAACGTCATAAAGGGTTTGCAGTTTCCTTGCAATACGCGGAATCGAGCTAAAAAACTCCAGTCCCTCCTCTACGGTCATCTCCAGCACGTCGTGAATCGACTTTCCCTTGTACTTAACCTCAAGGGTTTCGTGGTTATAGCGTCTTCCCTTGCACACATCGCACGGAACGTATACGTCGGGCAAAAAATGCATCTCTATCTTGATAATACCGTCGCCCTGACAGGCCTCGCATCGTCCGCCCTTTACGTTGAACGAAAAACGGCTCTGGGAATAACCGCGCATTTTAGCCTCCTGGGTCGAGGCAAAGAGGCTGCGTATATCGGTAAATACACCGGTATAGGTCGCAGGGTTTGAGCGAGGAGTTCTTCCGATCGGACTTTGGTTTATGTTGATAACCTTGTCAAGATGTTCGAGCCCCTTTATACTCTTGTGCTTACCTGCTCTCATTTTGGCGCGGTTAAGCTCGGTGGCAAGCTTTTTGTACAGGATTTCGTTGACGAGCGAGCTTTTGCCCGAACCGGAAACGCCTGTAACACACACGAATTCTCCGAGAGGTATTTTGACATTGATATTTTTAAGGTTGTTCTGCGCGGCTCCCCTGATCTCAAGGAAGTTGCCGTTGCCCTTTCTTCGTTTATCGGGAACCGGAATAGTACGCTGACCGCTTAGATACTGACCTGTAACCGAGTTGCTGCACTTTTTTATATCCTCAACGGTGCCGGTAGCTATCACCTCTCCGCCGTGGATGCCCGCTCCGGGACCGATGTCGATAATATGGTCGGCGGCGTACATTGTTTCCTCATCGTGTTCTACTACTATTACGGTATTGCCGACGTCTCGCAGGTGCTTGAGCGTACCGAGCAGCTTTTCGTTGTCGCGCTGATGAAGTCCGATGCTCGGCTCGTCGAGCACATACATTACTCCCATTAGCGAGGAACCTATCTGTGTAGCGAGCCTGATACGCTGGCTTTCGCCGCCGGACAAGGTTTCGCTGGAACGCGAAAGCGTCAGATATCCCAGTCCCACACTATTGAGAAAATTGAGACGTTCCTTTATCTCCTTAAAAACAGCTTTTCCGATAAACCTTTCACGCTCGGAAAGCTGAGAGTTCTTTATAAAATCAAGCGAATCAACTACCGCCATATCACAGAACTGCATAATATTAAGGCCGCCGACGGTTACTCCGAGGCTGGATTTTGAGAGTCTCTGTCCGCCGCATTCATCACAGGGTATTTCCGCCATATAGCCCTGGATTTCATCCTTTACCCACGCGCTCGATGACTCTCTGAATCGTCTCTCAAGGTTGCCGATAACTCCTTCAAAGGGTCGCTTCATAATACGCACATCTCCGAATGGCATATGCCTCTCAAGCCGCAGCTCATCATCGCCGGTGCCGTAGAGCAGAATGTCGATAATTTTATCCGGAAGCTCGCCCAGCGGAGTGTTAAGCGAAAACTTATACTTTTTAGCCAGCGCCTGAAAATACATCTCGGCGATCGAGTTGCCCTCCATCGCCCATCCGCTGCCCTTTAGTCCGCCCTGAGCGATACTGAGTTCGGGATCCGGGATAATGAGCTGAGGGTCTACTTTGAGAAAAACTCCGAGACCCGTACATTTGGGACATGCGCCGAACGGATTGTTAAACGAAAACATCCTTGGAGCCAGCTCATCTATGCTGACGCCGTGCTCGGGACAAGCGTAGTTTTGGGAGAAAGACAGGTCCTCACCGCCGAGCACGTTAACGGTTATAAGTCCGCTTGTAAGCTTCGAGGCGGTCTCGATCGAATCGGCGAGTCGCGAGCGTATACTGTCCTTTACGACAAGCCTGTCGACGATAATATCTATGTTATGCTTCTTGTTTTTTTCGAGCTCGATTTTCTCGGAAAGGTCGTATATCTCGCCGTCGGCGCGGACTCTGGCATAGCCGGATTTACGCGCTTTTTCGAACTCCTTCTGCTGGGTACCCTTTCTACCCTTTACAATCGGAGCCATAATCTGAATCTTTGTGCCTTCCTCCAGCGAGAGAACCTTGTCGACAATCTGGTCGACGCTCTGCTGCTTTATCTCGCGGCCGCAAACCGGACAGTGAGGAATACCGATTCGCGCGAACAAAAGACGCAGATAGTCGTAAATCTCGGTAACTGTGCCGACGGTCGAACGGGGATTGTGCGAGGTTGTTTTCTGGTCTATGGAAATCGCCGGAGAAAGCCCCTGGATCTCGTCTACATCGGGCTTGTTTGACTGACCGAGGAACATCCTGGCGTATGACGAAAGGCTCTCGACATAGCGGCGCTGACCCTCGGCGTAGATTGTATCAAAGGCGAGCGAGCTTTTTCCCGATCCGGAAAGTCCCGTTATAACAACGAGCTTGTCCCTCGGAATAGTAACGTTAATATTCTTCAGGTTATGCTGTCGAGCGCCTTTTACTATTATTTTATCCTGTGACATCTTTTTACTCCATAAAAAACATATTTCATTTACAGTATAAACGTTTGTGCGATAAAAAGCAAGGTTTTTAACGTGAAATTCACAATCCTGTCGTCATCCTGAGCGGTCGCGAAGCGAATTTCGCATCAACGAAATAGTCGAAGGATCCCACAATGACAGATGAAAATTGATTAGTGTATTGTCCTTCCGCTATATAAAGGGCGGGGATTCCTCGACTAAACCGCTTTGCGGTTTTGCTCTTTGAGCACCGCTCGGAATGACGGTCGCTGTTTTAAAAAAACAGCGGCAGGCGCATTGGCTCAACCGCTGTTTAGATTTATTCTGCTTCTACAGTGTACACAAATGTTCCGTCCATAACTGCCTCGAAGTCCTTCTGGTTCATCTTTTCATTCTTGATAAGATAACCGGCGATTTCGTGACGATATCGAGCACAACCTTGTCGATCTTGGCGGCGGTTTCTTCGGAGTAGTCCTTTACGTGTCCCATATCACGTCCGAGGAATACCTCGCCGCTCTGCTGGCCGTACGCAATCGGGCCAAGCTCGGAGGTCATACCGTATTTTGTCACCATATTGCGGGCGGTCTTTGTCGCCTTTTCGATATCATTGGACGCGCCTGTCGAAATATCGTCAAGGATGATAGCCTCGGCTACGCGTCCGCCGAGAGCAACTACGATATCCTCAAACATCTCGTTGCGCGACATATATGACTTATCCTCGGTTGGCAGAGGCATAGTATATCCGCCTGCCATACCGCGCGGAATAATCGAAATCTCGTGTACGGGATCCTGGGTTTCGCACTCGTGGAAAAGTATCGCGTGACCGGCCTCGTGATAGGCTGTGAGCTTCTTTTCCTTATCGGACATAACCTTGCTCTTCTTCTCGGTACCGGCAACAACCTTGATCGTAGCGTCCTCGATTTCCTTCATAGTGATAGCCTTTTTGTCAGCTCTGGCAGCGAGCAAAGCCGCTTCGTTGAGGAGGTTTTCGAGGTCGGCGCCGGTGAATCCGGCTGTAGTCTTGGCGATTGTGCGGAGGTTGACGTCCGGAGCGAGCGGCTTTTTGCGCGCGTGAACCTTCAGGATAGCCTCACGGCCGTTGATATCCGGATAACTTACGATTACCTGACGGTCAAAACGTCCGGGACGCATAAGCGCCGGATCGAGTATATCGGGACGGTTGGTAGCGGCAATCATAATAACGCCCTCGTTGGCGCCGAAGCCGTCCATTTCTACGAGAAGCTGGTTAAGAGTCTGCTCACGTTCATCGTGACCGCCTCCGAGACCGGCTCCGCGCTGACGACCTACCGCGTCAATCTCGTCGATAAAAACTATACACGGGGAGTTCTTCTTTGCCTGGTCAAAAAGGTCGCGTACACGTGACGCGCCGACGCCGACAAACATCTCTACAAAATCGGAACCCGAAATCGAGAAGAACGGAACTCCTGCCTCACCCGCGACAGCTCTCGCAAGGAGTGTTTTACCTGTTCCCGGAGGGCCTACGAGGAGCACTCCCTTTGGGATCCTTGCGCCGAGAGTGTTGAACTTTTCGGGAGTTTTCAGGAATTCTACGATTTCCTCCAGCTCCTCTTTCTCCTCGTCGGCACCGGCTACATCCTCAAAGGTAGTCTTGCGCTTTTCGTCATTGGTATTTTTTATCTTGGCTTTGCCGAAGTTCATCTCCTTGCCGCCCAGGCCGCCCGCGCCCATCCTGCGCATAATGAACAGCCAGAACGCTATCAGCAGTACAAAGGTGATGATAGTCGGCAGAATATTCATCAGAAAAGAGTTGTCTGCCTTTCTGACAAGGTCGTACGTCATATTTTTGTTGTTTGGGACGTACTCCTTAATATCCATACGGAATTCCTCGGGGTCGGCGATTGTACCTGTGACTACGGTTTTCTTCTTGTCGTTCAGGGTGATTTTTATCGCGCCTGTACCGTAGTTGAGCTGATAATCGGCTACCTTGCCCTTTTCGAAATACGAAACGAGCTGTGAGGTCTTGACAGTATCCGTTTTCTGCTGGGAGTTGAACAGGAAAGCCGCCATAAGTATAACTACAATCGGGATTCCTATATATAACAGCAGATTACGGGTTTTCTTTTTATTATCCAATACCGTTTCACTCCTTATATTAGTATTGTTGATTTATATAAAATTATGAATATACTTCGGGTTTCAAAATACCTACATAAGGTAATGTGCGGTATTTTTCGGCATAATCAAGGCCATAACCGACAATAAACGCGTCGGGGATAACCTTGCCGACATATTCTACCGGAACCTCCACCTTACGGCGGTCGGGCTTGTCGAATAATGTAACAATTTTTACGGAGTCAGCGCCCTTGGCGGTGAAGTATTTTACAAGGAAGTTCAGTGTGTTGCCGGAGTCGATAATGTCCTCTACAATAAGCAGGTCCTTACCTACGATTGACTGCGAGATATCCTTTAGCACGTTTACTCGTCCGGTGCTCTCGGTGCCGTCCGCGTATGACGAAACTACAACAAAATCAATCTTACAATCATTTTCCATAGCCTTCATCAGGTCAGCCATAAACAGTATGCTGCCCTTTAGCACTCCGACCATCATCAGGTCTTTGTCCCTGTAATCATTGTCGATTTCAGCGGCGAGTCTTTGTACAATCTCGTCGAGTTCTTTTTCGCTGACAAGAATTTTTTCCACGTCTTTGTTCATATCGTCATTGCCTTTCTATGTATTATATATCTTAACCTCGCATATGCTGTCGCCGTGCGCGGCATAGCCGATGTCCTCAAGCCATATTACCCTCGTACCGTCGGCAACAAGCAGCAAAGAATCACGCTTTTCTTTGGGGATCTTTGCTTCTATGAGAAGTTTTTTCAGCGATTTAGTAATTTTGCGGTCTTTAAAAGTAAATCTGTCCCCCGCCTCGCGGGTTCGGATTATAAGGTTGTTATTCGAATCATTTATTTCTTTAAAAGAATATTCTTTACCGTTAAAGCTAAGTTGTATTTTACCTTTTAATTCTACAGGAGAAAAATGTAAACTCTCCCCTTTTTTTTGAAATCTCAGGAAACCCTGGGTACAAAAGGCCGTGTATCCGCTTCCGATATCGAGATCTTTATGCTCTCTTACCGATTGTGAGAGTAAAGCTAAGGTCTTTCGGTCGGGTTCTATATTATATTTCTTTAAAAGAATATACAGCAACTCATCTCTCAGCATATCGTCGAGTTCGGATATCTTGTCGCAGTCATAACCTTTTTCGGTTATAATCGACTTTTCCGCCTCAATCGCTTTTTGTTCTAAAAAAGAATTAACCTCGCGGCACAGCTCGCTGTTCTTCATAATATTCTTCTCGGCAGATGGGTTTATACGCCGACAGGTTTCGATAATATTATGACGGATTATGTTGCGGGTATAATCATCGGTGAGGTTGGTGCTGTCGGTAACAAAGCTGAGGCTGTTATCCGCGCAATACGCCTCGACCTCAGATCTTGTGACGAAAATCAACGGGCGGATGATATTGTCCCTGACGGGAGAAATACCGGTCATACCCTTGATTCCGGCTCCTCGGATGAGGTTGAAAATCACAGTCTCGGCATTGTCGGAGGCTGTGTGAGCGGTAGCTACCTTGGCGCCGAGCTTGCGTGACAATTCGTCAAAAAACTCGTATCTCGCCTCTCTGCCGCACAGCTCGGTGCTTATTTTCTTTGCCTTTGCAAGAGAGTTTATATCTACGCTTTTGGTAAAAAGCTCGACATTATAATTCTCACAGAGAATTTTACAGAACTTTTCATCTCTGTCGGCCTCCGCTTCCCGGAGGTTATGGTTGAGGTGAGCGGCATAAACCGTAAGCGAAAAAGTTTCCCTCAGCTCAACCAATATATTTAGAAGTGATACCGAATCCGCTCCGCCCGAAAGCGCGACAATGACGCGGTCTCCGCTCGCGAGCATATTGTATTCGGCTATCGCCTTGTGTACTGATTTAGTAAAACTATCCATGGCTGCGGTCGATAGAAGTAAATCGCATAAATTCACCCTGCCAGTGCAGCTTGACGGTAGTTGTCTCGCCGTGACGGTTTTTGGCGACGATACATTCTCCGCTGTTCTGGTCGGCCTGAACCGCCTGTGCTGCATCGTCGTCATCACTGCCCTTGTCATAGTATCCCTCTCGATAGAGGAAAAGGATGATGTCGGCGTCCTGCTCGATAGAACCGGACTCACGCAAATCCGAAAGCATAGGACGGTGATCCTGTCTCGACTCGGCGGCACGGTTAAGCTGGGAAAGACAGATAACCGGCACATTGATTTCCTTGGCAAGAATCTTCAGGTTACGTGTAATCTCGGATACCTCCTGCACACGGTTGTCGATACGCCGTCCGCTGGTCATAAGCTGGAGGTAATCTATAACAACGAGGTCGATCTGTTTAAGTCTGCGAAGCTTTGACTTAATCTCGGCCACGGTGATACCGGGGGTGTCGTCAAGATAGAAGTCACACTGGGACAACACATCGCCCGCGGCTACGAGCCTTTGCCATTCCTCGTCCTGTAGCTTACCGGTTCTCAGCTTTGTACCCTGAACGAGCGCCTCGGTCGACATAAGTCTGGAGGCAAGCTGCTCCTTGGTCATTTCCAGCGAGAAGAAAGCTACTGTCTTTTTGGCGGCTTCGGCGACGTTACGCGCTATGTTAAGCGCGAAGCTCGTCTTACCCATACCGGGACGCGCGGCTAAGAGGATTAGGTCAGAGCGGTTGAGTCCCGTGATAACCAGGTCGAGGTCGCCTATTCCCGAAGGAATCGGCTTTATCGCGTCGTCGGCGTCGGAGTTGAGCGCGTCGAGTCGGTCGAATTCCTTAAGAATAACCTGGGACAACGGCTCAAGACCTACAGTCTTTTCCCTTCGGATATCATAGATCCTCTGTTCGGCTGAGTCGATAAGCACACGCGGCTCGCTCTCACCGGAGGACGCCTCGTCAATTATATCGCGCGACGCGTTAATCAGAGCGCGGACGTCATATTTTTCTCGGACGATTTTCGCGTATTCCGCGGCGTTCGATATTGACGGACAGTTCTGGGCGAGATCCATAAGATAGGTCTTGCCGGTAGTATCGTCGAACTGTCTCTCACGCTTTAAAGATTCGAGCAGAGTTACAAAATCGACGCTCTTGCCTGAGTTTCGAAGCTCAAGCATCACGGAATATATGAGCCTGTGCGTCTGGACATAGAAATATTTTGAATCGGACAGGTGATCGACAACCTCGTCAAACACCGATGACTCAAGAATAATCGCGCCGAGAACAGCCTGCTCAGCCTCAGGGCTGTAAGGCAGGTTGAGTCCGTCGTATCCTGTTTTTACGGTTGAATCAGGCATAGGTTTTCCCTTACTTATCTATATCTTCTACTTGGATGTTAAGCTTTGCGATAATACCTGTGTAGAGCTTAACCTCGGCGGTATACTCGCCGAACTTCTTTATATCGGAAGAAAGACTGATCTTTCTTTTGTCAACGTTTATTTGATATCTTTGCTTTATCTCGTTGGAGATATCCTTGGCTGTAATACTGCCGAAGAGCTTGTCGCCGGTGCCCTTAGCCTTCATAACGAGGGTTTTGCCCTCTATCTGACTTTTATAGTGCTCGGCCTGAGCCTTCTGTGTAGCGATTTTGTAGTTTTTACTGTCCTCGGCGTTTTTGTACTCGTTCATAGCCTGAGCGTTAGCCTCACGGGCGAGTTTTTTGGGGAACAAAAAGTTCCTCGCGTAGCCGTCGGACGCGTTTACGAGGTCGCCCTTTTTGCCGAGCGGCTTTACGTCCTGTAACAAAATTACCTTCATTTTATACCATAGCCTTTCCGCCCGCGTATTCACTGACAGCTCCCTATCGCGGGCAAATAAGGAGTAAATCGGCATATCGGAAAATACCGATAAGCCGTAAGGTAAGCGCTGATAAATCAGCGGTTACTTAGTGTTGTATTGTTTAGCCTCTCCGTCTTCGGAGTAGATGTTGTTAAGCGCGGTAAAAAGCTGCTCCTTTACCTGTTCGACGCTTTCATTCTTAATTTGTACAGCGGCCATATTCTGGTGTCCGCCGCCGCCGAGAGCCTCCATTACAAGCTGAACATTGAGCTTGCCGTAGCTTCTCGACGAGATATTAACGGTGTTTTCGTCGGTTCTGAATATAACAAAGCTGGCCTTGACGTCCTCGACAGACAACAGCTCATCCGCCGCCTGAGCGCTGACCATACGTATATTGTCGCAGATTCTCTCGGTTACCGCTACAGCGCAGCTGTTGACAATCTCGGCGCTGTTTACTATGCGGTATTTTTCCTTGTGAGTTTCAAGTCCGGAGGCAAACAGCGTCTTGGTCGCGACGGTATCGGCTCCCCTTCTTCTGAGGAAGGCAGCCGCCTCAAAGGTTCTTACACCTGTGCGGACAACAAAGTTCTTGGTATCAAGCATAATTCCGGCCAAAAGCGCCTCCGCCTGCATTTTTGAGACGTGTGTTTCACCGAGGTATGTAAGCAGCTCGGACACCATCTCGGACGCCGAGGAAGCGGTCGGCTCGTGGTAGAATATTATAGCGTCGTCGATATAGTTAACCATCTTTCTGTGGTGGTCGATAACAACAACCCTGCTGCATTTTTCAAGCAGTTCGGGACTCTCGACGTAATCGGGAATATGAGTATCCACGATGATAAGCAGAGTCTTTTGGGTTACGTTTTTGAGAGCCTCCTCGGGGGTAATAAACATAGGCTCCGGGGATGTATCAACGGCGTCGATGAGCGCGGAAGCCATAGAGGTCTCCTTGTTGATAACGACGCGGCAGTACTTTTTGAAGCTGTCGCGAATCATCGGCTGCAATCCGACAGCGGCGCCTAAGCAGTCGAGATCGGAGAACCTGTGTCCCATAACAAACACACGGTCGGATTCCGAGATAACCCTCGAAATCGAGGTGGATACAACACGGGTGCGAACCTTGCTCATACGCTCGATTCCGGCGGAGATTCCGCCGATGAACTCGTATTCTCCGTCACGCATAACGGCAACCTGGTCACCGCCTCTGCCCAACGCCATATCAAGCGCTTTACGGGCGCAGTTCTCGCTGTCTATAAGGGTGTCGCAGTTCATACCGATACCGACGGAGATAGTCGCCTCGCGGTTGTTGTAGGTTATGGAACGGACATCCTTCAGAATCGGGAATTTATCAGCGATAAGCTTGTCAAGACGCGATTTGTCGAAAATCATCATATATCTGTTCGACGGCAGGCTCTTGAACAGAGCGTTGTTCTCACCTGCAAAGTGCAGCAGCTTAGTCTCCAGCGCGAGGATTACGCGCGCGCTTTCCTCTTCGCTGTCATTGGTGAATTCCTCGCGGTTATCAAAAACGATAATCGCGACGGATTTGCGCGTATCGTTAAACTTCTTGGCTATATCCTTGTAGTAGGTGTTGTCAAAGTAGAAGCAGATATAACCGCCATCGACCGAGGTACAGAAAACAGTATAGTGTCTGCCGTCAAAATCAAACTCAAAGCCCTCTGTATCCGCAGCCTCGTCAACGTTTTTTGAGCCGAGATACACGGAGATATTCTCGTTTATCGGATTTCTGCCCTGACAAAGCTGTTTTTTGAACCTGAGGTTACTCCAGACTATGTCTCCTACCTCGCCTGCAACCGCTACGGGCATCTTGAACCGTTCAAGATAGGTCGTATTGATTCCGGATATACTGCTGATAACTCCGGCGACTGTACGGTCGATATAGCGCTTGAGCCTCCTTCTGGAGAACACAAATATCACAACCGCCATCGCCGCGCAGAACGCTTCGATGCCGCCTAACAGCGGATTGTACATATACAGAACCGCGGCGCCCGCGGCAAGTACAATCGCGAATATTAAAAAATACGGTGTTGATGTCCAGACTTTTCTTTTCATAATTCTTTCTGAGTTTAAAGATGTGTGTAATATGCTATAAGCCGCGGTCACAAACAAATTGATAAAAATCCAATCTGTATACGCTATTATACGGCTTGTGATTATACCTCTTGCAGGATCGGGAGGATCATAGGATTGCGACGGGTTTTCTGGCTGATAAGCTTGGAGACAGTCTCCTTGATTCTGCTTTTGATTGTGCCCCACTCGTGGATATTGTTATCAGCGCAGTCCTCCAGAATTTCCAGCGCTTTGGCGCGGATTTCGTCGATAAATTCCTCACTCTCGCGCACATATACAAATCCTCGTGATACAATATCGGGACCGCTGATTACGTGTCCGTCATATACATCAAGCGACGCTACAATGATGATAAGTCCATCCTGAGCAAGGTGCTTTCTGTCGCGAAGAACGATAGAACCGACGTCGCCTACTCCCAGACCGTCGACAAACACCTTGCCTGCCGGTACCGCCGAAAGCTCCTTGATATATTTTTCATTTATCTCAACCTGACTGCCGATATCTCCGATAAAGATATTCTTGCGGTCAATTCCGAGTGACTGAGCGAGCTCGGCGTTCTTTCTGAGGTGCTTCTGCTCGCCGTGAACCGGGATAAAATACTTGGGGTTAACAAGCTTCTGTAAGATTTTCAGCTCCTCCTGGCACGCGTGTCCGGAAACGTGAACGTCGTACATACTCTCGTAGATAACCTTGCATCCGCGCTTCAACAGCTCGTCGACAACATTGCCGACTGTTTTCTCGTTGCCGGGAATCGGATTGGCAGAGATGATGATAAAGTCGCCCTCGCCGACCATAACCTTTCTGTGGTCGGAGTACGCCATTCTCGACAATGCCGACATCGGCTCGCCCTGGCTGCCGGTTGTAATAAGTACAACCTGCTCAGGATTATAGCGTTTAAGCATATCTATATCAATCATCATATTCTGCGGAATCCTAAGATATCCCAACTCGGACGCGACGCTCATATAATTGACCATAGAACGTCCCGAAAGCGCGACTTTTCTGCCGTATTTTTCGGCGCAGTCGATAATCTGCTGAACGCGGTTTACGTTAGACGCGAAGGTCGCGATAATAATACGACTGCCCGAAGCCTCGTTAAACAAACTGTCGAGACTGGCTGTTACCGTCTGTTCGGTGGCGGTGTAGCCCTTTCTGTCAGCGTTTGTACTCTCGCACAAAAAGGCGAGAACGCCCTCGTGTCCCAGTCTGGCGAACGAGTGAAGGTCAATCATATCACCCACAAACGGAGTACAGTCAATCTTAAAATCTCCCGAATGAACCACGATACCGGCCGGTGTGTGCAAAGCTATAGCGCAGGAATCCGGGATCGAGTGGTTAACGTGGATAAACTCAGCCTCGATACAACCGAGCTTCACCTTGCTGCCGGCACGGACGGTATTGAGCTTAGCGCTGTTAAACAGGCTGTGCTCCTTTAGCTTGTTGCCAAGCAGTCCGATTGTCAGCGGCGTACCGTAAATCGGAATATTCATCTTGGAAAGCAGGAAGGGTATTCCGCCGATATGATCCTCATGAGCGTGGGTAACGACCATACCCTTTACCCTGTCGATATTCTGCTCAATATAAGTAAAATCGGGAATTACAAGGTCTACTCCGAGCATATCTCCGTCCGGAAAAGCCATTCCGCAGTCGAGGATCACGATATCGCCCTCGCATTCGAACACGGTGATATTCTTGCCGATTTCGTTGAGTCCTCCGAGAAAGGAAACCTTTATTGATGGTTTATTGGCAGCATTACGTTTCGGTGCTCTATAATTTGTTTTCTTTCTTTTTGCGTTATTACCCGATGTCTTTTTAGCAGAATTCAGTTTTGCGGTACGTCTGCCGCCTAACTGTTTTTTATATGTGTTTCTTTTTTCTGCCACGAATTTACCTCCTATATTATTCGTTGATTTTTTATTATAACAGCCGTCAAACGTCCACAGGCTGTTTGTATATGAAATTAAAGGCATATAGCCCTATTATCCTATTATAATTATTCACTATACATTGTAACCTATTTCCTTCACCTAGTCAAGTTTTTTATTTTTCCTCGTCATGCTGATTGCGCCGCTGACTTTAAATATATTCCCCACCTTATTCAGTCAACGTCATCCTGAGCGGTCGCGAGGCGAATTTCGCGTCAGCGAAATAGTCGAAGGATCCCCATCTCATATATGACATTTAAAATCGCTGTCCTGCCGCTATACACTTCGCTGCGCTCCACTCGGAATGAAGACGTCCCCTACCCTACTCATATAAATAAAACTTGTATTTTATCCAAAATCATAATATAATAGCCTTATAGTATTTTAATCAATCAGGTGAATTATATGAAAAAAGTTGAAATCTTCACTGACGGCGCTTGCAAAGGCAATCCCGGTCCCGGCGGATGGGGATCCGTACTCAGATACAACGGAGTTGAAAAAGAAATCTCAGGCGGAGAAGCCCAAACCACAAATAACCGTATGGAACTCACGGCGGTAATAAAGGCGCTGGAAATGCTGAAGGAGCCTTGCGAGGTTACTTTGTGCACCGACAGCCAGTACGTGGCAAACGCGATAAAACTCGGCTGGGCAAAAAAATGGCAGTCCAACAACTGGATGCGCAATAAAAAAGAAAAAGCCCTCAATCCCGAACTTTGGGAGAGGCTTCTCGCCCTGTGCGACATCCATAAGGTCGAAATAGTCTGGGTAAAAGGCCACGCCGGACATCCTGAAAATGAACGCTGCGACAGATTAGCCGTCGCCGAAGCGGAGAAGTTTATGTAACGCTTTTCGCTACTCATCGCACGTTTATGCACAACAAAATAAGCGTGCCGAAGCACGCTTTTAATTCTATATTAGAATATTATTTCTCCTTCAAGAGTTTGTTGAGCTCCTCCATAAAGGTTTCGATGTCCTTAAACGAACGATAAACGGAGGCAAAGCGAACATAGCTTACTTCGTCGATATCCTTGAGCTCCTCCATAGCCATCTCGCCTATCTGCTGAGTTGTAATCTCGCGGTCGAGGCTAGCCTGAACCTTGCTCTCGATATTGTTAACAATACCGTCAATCTGGTCGATGGAAACCGGACGTTTCTCGCACGCGCGGACAAGTCCGTTAGTCAGCTTATTACGGTCAAAGCTCTCGCGGCTTTTGTCGCGCTTAACGACGATAACCGGAACTGTCTCGATAATTTCGTGAGTAGTGAATCGCTTGCCGCACTTGAGGCACTCTCGCCTGCGTCGGATTCGCTCGCTGTCGTCAGCCGAACGCGAGTCAATAACCTTGGACTCAGTATATGAACAAAAAGGACATTTCATAATGACACCTCAATACTTTAATTCTTATTTCGCATTATACCACAAGATATAGTAAAATGCAACCCCAAATATAGTTTTTTCGCTAATTTTTTCTTATTTAGCAAAATAATATTCCGGCGCAAATAAAAAATTTCAATTTACCACTTGCCATATTAAAAAATATGTGTTATAATAATCGAGTTGAATAATTACCGGGTGTGGCGCAGTTTGGTAGCGCGCTTGAATGGGGTTCAAGAGGCCGCTGGTTCGACTCCAGTCACTCGGACCATAAAAATGAGGTATCCGTCAGGATGCCTCTTTTTTATATTCTGAATAGTTGAAGTAAAGCGGCCTCTTGAAGCCGAGCGTCCGACAAAGTCGGAAAAATGCTCCGGGGGAGCATTTTTAGCGAAGGAGCGTTGATGAATCTAATCTATAATACACACCGCAACATACGAGATGTATCGCTTCACATAGAAGAATAAGGCCGCTGGTTCGACTCCAGTCACTCGGACCATAAAAATAAGGTATCCGTCAGGATGCCTCTTTTTTATATTCTGAATAGTTGAAGTAAAGCGGCCTCTTGAAGCCGAGCGTTAAGAAATTGTCCCGGTGGGACAATTTCTGTTTGTCGAAAAAGTAGTTTGGTTTATGTTACATTTGTAGGGGATGGCCTCCGTGCCATCCCGTTCCTATCCGATATTGCTCATTAATGTAGGGGCTGTGCCTATAACTCTAATGGAGCTATAGCAGAAAAGAGCGGACAGCCACAGAGGGCTGTCCCTACAACGCTTAATCCGAACTACTTCTATAAATTAGTTTTTCGACAAGCTGGCATCCCCTGTGGCAACAGCCACAGGGGATTTTCTCTTTTCGATTCGCTGACTAAACGCTCAACAAGCCTTCCGATGCTCCGGAACAGCCGATAAACATCACCGGCTTTCATCATTGTTTATTTACACAAAACGCTGAGAGTGTTGTTGTCGGGTTTATATGTCAGCCTCAGCACCGCTCCTGCGCTGAGACCGTTTGCGGTAATGCTCTTTCCCTGCGTCGAGCTCTCGCTCAGGTTATACAGGCTTTCGGCGTTCAGAGTATAGGTAAACGGCGTACTGGCGCCAACGCAGTTAAACTTTTTGGTTTTCGTATTATATACGATAAAGCTGAGACTGTTGCTGTCGGGTGAAGTATACTCGTAAGTATAGCTGCCGTCGTCGTTTTTGCTGAAAAAGCTTTCTTTTTCATAGCCCCAGGGATGGTTGGCGGTATAGTAGTAGAGCGCAAAACCGTCCTCAGCCGACGACTTGTACGTAAAGCTGCCGACCTTATGCTTTCCGTCCGAGGATGTTCCGTCAAGATAGAAGCAGTTTCCTTTGTATTTTTCCAGCGAGATATTGACCGTCTGCGGCTGATCCTTGCCGCCGTTGAAAATAATGCAGTTGTACTGCGCTTCGGAATCAAACTTGATTTTGTACACATCGTGTCCGGCGTTGGTTCCGACTTTTTTGAGCTTTGCTCCCGGCCAGGACGCGTTATTGGACGAACCCTTCCAAGCGTAAGCGTATACCTCGCTCCAGTTGTGAGTATTCTCAAAATAATACGTATCGCCTATCAGGTATATCTTCGGCAGGCCGATTTGTTCGGCGATCCCCGTAACCACAGATATTTTGTTCTCAAACTCGGCGATCACAGCGCTCTCATCCCCGACGGACGATTTATCCTTGTATTGGTAATATAACTTTTTCAGTTCCTGATACCGGTCGTAGGAGGCCAGCGGATAATAGGATGTAAGAACCTTCATCGCCTTTGTGATTTCTGCCGTGAATCCGCCGTCGCCTGTACGTATCGCGGATTTCTTGGAGCTTTTCACAGCAAAGGAATCTATGATCTTAGCGGCGTATTTTTGTATCAGAGTAGCGTCCTTGATGTTTACCGAGTTGTTAAAATCGGTGTCGGCAAGCTTTTCCTGCTTTTCGCTCAGGCTGAGCATTTTCGCGATAGCCTTCTGCACCAGTGTGGCGTCCTTTACGTTGATACTGTCGTCCATATTAACATCGCCGGTTTTATATTCGGGCTCTGTGGTTTCGGGAACAGTATCCGTGATTGTTTCGGTCTCGGTAGTTTCTGTCTCGGTAGTTTCTGTCGCGGAGGTGCTCCCGGCAGTTTCGGAGGTGCTCTCGGCAGTTTCGGAGGTACTCTCGGTTACGGCTTCACTGCTTTCGGTAGCTTCGGTAGCAGACGAGGTCGGCTGAGTCTCGTCCTCATCCGAACCAATAGAACGGGCGCCCTCCATAATATAAGAGTACCGGGGATAAATCTGTCCGTCCGAAAGATTCGCTCCGTAGAAAATAATCTCTTTATCAAACACCTCAACATAATAACCCTGTGAGTTTTCGCCATTTCCGTCATTATATTCGAGCGTTCCGTCCGACTTACCCAAGGTTGTACCGGCTACGGATGGATTGTGCAGCATATGGCACGCTTCGTTATTCTCGTTGGAGTAGTTGTATCCCATAGAAAAATCCTCGTGGGTATGTCCGGAGAGGAATACGAGTCCGCGGTACTTTTTGAGCAAGGATTTAAACCTGGCTGTAGAGCTGAAATTTGGGTTTAACAACGCTTTATAATACGGATTTGACATTCTGTCGCCGGCTCCGAAGCCGTCTATCGGAGAATGCTGGATAATATAAATATTGATTCCTGTTCCGTAATATTTTTCAACAAGATTTTCGACCCACGACATCTGCGCCTTCGAGAACTGGTCGTAATCGGCTGTTTTGTGGTCTGTTTCGTGAGCCATAAATATAAACAAATCGCCTGAGTTCTTTTCTTTGATATAAAAGTATGGCTTCTTTTTGTCAAAATCGGCGGTAGTATTGTCGGTACCCGTAGCTTTTATAAAGGACTTTAGTCCGCCTGAGACTTCGTAGCGCATATCGTGGTTGCCGTCGGATTCCCATACAGGGTTAACGTAATCCGATTCCGCCAACAGCCTTTCATAAAGCTCCCACTCGCTGTCCGGTCCCAGGGCGTTGGTAACAGTATCGCCGGAGGTTACTATAAAATCGGTATTTTTCTTTACCCCGAATTTAAGCGCTTCGGTCCAACGCTTTGCCGACTGCTTGTAGTAGCCTTCTGTATCAATATGAATATCCGAATATGAATTAAATGTGTAAAGCGGCTTGCCTGTGTTAAGAATCTTGTGATCGGGCAGATTGTACTCCGCAGCCTTTGTGCTGTTATTGAGCGCGATTATCTTTGTCGCGCCGTACGGGATCGCGGTATGATATCCGAAAGAGAATTTTACGCTTTCGCCGGCGGAGAGCTTCTTTGAAGTTATCGAAGAATATCCGCTCAGCTTGCCGTTTTTATTTGCCCAGTACAGGCTATAGTTTCCGTCCGAGCCGGCGTAAAGGGTGATTTTGCCTTCGGCATAGCCTGCCTTTTGGCTGTCATCCCCCATAAACTGATATGATATCTCAGTTTCCTTAGCGGCGTTTACTCTAAGACTAAACGTACCGCATAAAACTAAAACGACTGTTAAAAGTATAGATATTACAGTCTTTTCGGCCATAATAATTTTCATACACATCACTCCTATGAACACACTATAACATATCCTGCAAAATATAGCAAATAATTAATCGCGCGGCTGAAAGTTAATATAATCGAAAAAAGAAGGATCCCCTTGGTCATAAGGAGATCCTTTGATATGTTTACTTTACTTTTATCTTTAACTTAACCGTTTTTGCGGCGCCGTTGTAGTTAGCGTTGCCCGCGGCGGAAACCACAACCTTTACGGTATAGGTTTTCTTTTTCAGTCCTTTTTTAAGGGTAAACTTTCCGTTTGCCGAATTAACCTTTATCTTCGAATTGCCCGAAGTCTTTTTGTAGGTGAGCTTGCCCTGACTGCCGCTGACCTTTAGCGGTTTGAGGGTGAGGTTTTTCTTTTTCAGCGCGGAATACTTGACCTTTTTGTTGCTCGTCTTTACCGCTAGGGGATTGTTCGCCTTTGTAACGGTAAAGTTCTTTTGGATTGAGCTTATGGAGCCGTCCCTGCCCTTGATCGTCACCACTACCGAGGCGGTACCTGCGTCAGTATTGTTGAGATACTCCGTTGTATAGGTCTCGCCCTTTAGTCCGTTTACGGTAACAGTCGGCTCGATTGTCTTGCCGGTATATACGAAAGTCTCCTTGTCGAGTGTAAGCGAGATAGCGTTTATATCGGTCTTTAAGGCTTCTTTAATCAGGTCGACGAACTCGATATCGTGATCGGCGGCGTAGGTCTCGGCTATTGTGTCGGGATATCCCTTGATAACGAGATTGCCGTTCTTATCGGTAACATATCCCTCATCGTCGATTGCGGACATATAATAACCCAATGCCTCGTATCCAATTTTCTTTACATTTTTGGGAATTGAGATTTCCTTTAATTTATTGCAACTGAGGAAGGCCTCAACGTCTATTTCCTCAAGGTTTTCGGGGAGGTTTATCTCCGTAATCCTGCTCTGGAAAAACGCGCGGTAGCCAATCTTTTTTACGCTGTCGGGCAGCACTACCTCCCTGGGATCGGACAGAGAATAGCTCTTAAGCTCCTCTAAGTCGTTTCCGAGATATACTCTTTGAATCCAAGGGCAGTTGTTGGTGAAGGCGAACGGGAGAACCTTTATACCGTTCGGAAGATAGATGTTTTCGACATTACACTCGTCAAAGGAGTAATCCGCCAGCACGGTGGTGCCGTCCTTAACGGTGAAGTTGCCGCTGCACTCCGGGTCAACGGTCATAAGGATGTTCTTGTAGTAGAGGGCTCCGTTTTCCCAGTTGTAATCATTATTATAGAATTCCGTGCCCAAAAAGACCTGGTATCCTACTCTGGAAATGCTTTTCGGCAGATTTATATCAACAAGCTCAGAGCAATTAGCGAATGCATCATCGCAGATTTCCTCTACGCCCTCCTCAAGAGTCAGGGACTTGAGCGATTCGAGCCTGTAGAATGTCTTTTCGGGGATAAACCTGACGGTACCGGGGATAGTGATCGATGTGATCTTGTCGCAGCCGATAAACGCCAGGTCGGCGATTGCGGTAGTGCCCTCGCGCACCTTATACTCTCCCTCGTATTCTTCGTCTACAGCGGCCAGGACAGAGTCGATATACAGGGAACCGTCCTCCCAGTTGTCGTCGTTATTATATAACGCGGTGTCGACGAAGGCGTCTTTCTGTACGGTATTGATAGTATCGGGGAGAGTTATCTTTGTTACAAAGTCACATCCCTCAAAGACAAAGCTTCCCAGCTTTTCGACAGGATATCCGTCGATGCTGTCGGGGATAACGACCTCCGGATTTTTTCCAAGATATTCGACAATAAAAACATAGCCGTCGTCATTGTAGACATAGTATTCGAATTCGTCATTTTGTCTTAACTCGGAGTCGATATATCTTGCGCTCGCCGTGAGCGGCATAACCGCGAAAACACTCGTAAGAATTACCGCCGAAAGTATAATACTCAATATTTTTTTCATAACAGCCTCCCCTACTTGATCCTGATCTTTATTGTAACTGTCTTTTTGCCGCTGTTGTACTTATCATTCCCGGCGGCGGACACCTTTACGACTGCCTTGTATGTACCCTTTTTGAGCTTACACTTTTTAAGGGTAATAACGCCCTTGGAGTTAATCTTTAGCTTTTTATACAGCTTTGCGGAGGTACCCTTCTTTAGTATTTTATATGACAGCCTGCCCTCGGCGTTCTTTACCTTAATGGGCTTAACAGTCTGCTTTTTAGCCTTTAGCGACTTTGCCTTTACGCTTTTTGCGGCGGTGGTTACGGTTAAGGGATTCGCTTTCTTCTGTGATACTGCCGGAGACGCGGGTTTTACGGGTTCAGCGGGGATTTCAACCTCTTCGCCGTAGGCCTTTATCGGGAAGTTATCCATCTCGAAATAGAAGCTGTTATCGCCCATAATCAGGTCCTTAACCCATTTGCCGGACATATCTATCCACTGACCGTTGGCGCAGAACATACTCTCGCCCTTGTTGATGATGCCCTTGCTGTAGTTGAGCATATCCGTTATAGTGGCATAGTTCTTGCTGACGCCGAAGTTTGTGGCAAAGATATATTTATCGTCAGAAGTTTTCTGGGTAACAACTACGGAGAACTTCTGTCCTTTTTTAACAATTACGCTTTTGTCGAGGTCGTGTCTGTGGAAACCTCCCCAGGCGTAATCTACGTCGGCTTCATACAGCTTGGTACCGTCGGTCGGGTCAGCGAAGTTATCGTTCAGGACATAAAGTTCATAGTGAACTGATGTATTCGGAGTAGTCGTCTGGCAGGTGATCTCGCCTACGCTCAGGTTTCCCTCGGCGGTAAAGATGTTCGAGGTGCTGACCTTTTCGCCTATAACCGCGGAATTTGTAGTGTTAACGGGCATATAATCGTACTGATACACGTAGTAATCATTCTTGTTTGACTTGTCAAAATCGAGCGACTCAACGTTGCCGATACTCTTGTCCTCATAGGAAATCCAGAAATATCCGGAGCCTACCATTACGGGGTTGCCGTCTTTATCCAAAACAACCTTGCCGTCCTTGTCCTTTTTCTCGACCGGGATTCCCCAGTCTCCGCTGCCGCGGTTAGGGAATTCCTCGGTGCCGGCGCCCCAACTGTTTTTAACAAGCCACGCGCCGTCTCGTTTAGGAGTAGTAATCGCGGCGGCCTCTTCCTCGTCGTAATGAACCTCATTGCCGTTTTCATCGTAAAAATCGGGTAAGCTGTGGGTAAAGTTTTCCTTGGGATAATTATCATCCCAGCCCACTATTATAACGGCGTGGTTCGCGTCGGCCTTATCAAAGGTATAATGCGCCCACTTGTCGCTTATATACATCGTTTCCCCAACCTGTCCGTCAGCGTCAACGGGCTGGCTGCTGTCCGCGCAAAAGCCTATCTCAAGCGCTCTTTTGTTCATAAGCTGCTCTTTCATCGCGCCGATAGCGCTCGCCTTAAAATGCGACGAAACCTCTGACGGAGACGGAAGCTGATAGGTCTCCTTAAGGCGGAAAGCCTGGACAAATCTTAAATCCTCGTCGATAGACCAATCGTCATCATATGCGTAGCAGAACGGATTACCGTCGTCGTCATAATCTATTAACTTTTTCTTTCCGTGATACTCCAGCACATCGCCGAAGATCTCCTGAACCTTGGGATTGTTGCCGTATTCAAGCACGGGACCGATTCCGGACGAAAACATACTGGTCGCGTAAATCGGTGTTCCGCCCAAATCGAGACGCTGAGAAGATTTGGCGCTGCCCTCAAATATACCGCCCTCGCCGTTCTGGGGATCATCGGGATCATTGAGCGGAGTGCCGTTGAACCACGCGAGGTGCTTTTCGGAAAAATCCAGATTTTCTGAATTAAAATGGTTGTTGTGGATCTCCGGTTTGCCGAGCACAGAAGTCTCTGCTGCTCCGATAGCCGCGAAAGCCCAGCAAGATCCGAAGGGATTCTGTAGCTTCACAGGGGTAACGTAGCTTGTGTCGCCCTTTCCGTCGCCGTCGGTATCTACGTTGCGCAGGTCGAAGGAGTCGGGATACTGCGAGCCGCCCACAGAGCCCGTACGTATTTTGGCTTTTTTATCGGAAGCGTCCTCCCTGTAGTCAAAGGCATAGTTGTCTTTGTCCTGAAACTGTCGGGAAATCTCAGCCAGAACGCTGTTGTTCTTCACATCTGTCACAGCCTGCGCCGTAACTGCTGCGGATGACAACAATGTCGCCGCGAGAATAGCCGACAGGATGATTTTTAGCTTTTTGTTAAACATAGTACCTCCTGGAAATTTTAAAAGAAATATTTAGCCGGCACGAAAAGTCAGCCCGTGAAGCTGATTTGTCCGAGACCGTGTCAGTACGCGACCTTTGGACGGATCAATTCTTTTTATATTAATCCGTCGTCTGAGTCGCCTGAGTTATGAACAAAAACGCCGTTTTATGACAGAGAATTAATAATGCTGTTCACAACTCACCTGATATAACAATACTTATTTTAACATATCAATGTAAAAATGTACACATCTTTAAGCAAAAAAGGATGCCGCAGACGCGACATCCCGTTTTAAAGTGATCAGTTTTCAGTTTTCAGTAATCAGTGGTGGTCGTGTAGAAAGATTTATCTATGAGAAAAGTCCTTTTCCCGACCGAATTAGTATTTCGCTGCGCGAAACGCATATTAATTATGTCGGGCACAGGAGTGTAATGATATATAGATTCTGTCTACTCGTCATTCATTTTCAATTTTCAATTTTCAATTCTCAATTGACTTTTCCCTGCACACTGCCTCGCACAATCCCGCGAAAATAAAAATATACGGCGTTGTGATCGGTGTCGCGATATTGACGACGCTCTGGAACAGATAGCAGACTATCGGCGCCGCAAAGGCGAGCGCTAGATAGTTGTCCTTGGCCTTTCTGAACGCCCTGACCAGTACCGAGCCGAAGAACGCAAGATATGCCGAAAGTCCGAGGATTCCGTTGTTGATAAGGTAGTTTAGGTACTCGTTGTGCGCGCAGTTGGTGGCGGTATTATCAAACTTGTCGTTGAGTTCCGCGAAATACGGCGAGAATGCCGAGTAGTATACGTCGCAGCCCCAGCCGATAAGCGCGTTCTTGATACCCTTTGAGGTGAATATCTCCCAGGATTTTATCCACATAAATCCGCGGTGAGTTCCCCATTTTTCGTCAAAACGGAAGAACTTCATAGCCGATCCGAGCTTTGAGCTTGTGTCGACAAAGGTGTAGTGCACAAACAGCGATATAATCACCGCGGCGATGGCGATATATACTCCGCCGATTACAAAGGGCACAGCCCTGGGGAGAGTTTCTTTTTTCTTGGAAAGAATTATAAAAGCAACCGCCAGCACAGCGCATACCCCAATCAGGATGTACGACTTTTCGCTGTAAATAAAGAACTTTTGCAGCGCGCCGAAGCCCTTTTCCTTATCCCCCATTAGATAGGAGAACAGCCTCAGCACCTTGCCGAAGAACATCATCACCGCCGCCGACACAAAGAACATTCCGAGCTTGCGGACATTCCTCGAATAGTAAAGCAGGAGCACGAGCATGAGCGGAATAATACCGAGGAATCCGCCCTCGCTGTCGGACGAAATCAGCGACGCGAAGCCCACTCCGGCTGTGACAAGATAAAAGTATCGCAAAACCGTGTTCTTGTGGTTCAGCCAGAATACAGTAAACAGCGGTACCGTAATACAGCAGAACGCCGACATAATATTTTTGTTGCCGATTGTGGAGGTAAAGTCCTCGGCGGTCTTGGAATCATAGCCCTCAAGCATTCCGAGCGGATCGATATAGAAGTAGTTGAGCACGCACAGAATATACATAATAAGGCACACCGCGCCGAAAATCACGAATACATAGTCCTTGAACTCAAAGAACCGCGAGCAGCCGATATACACAGCGAAATACAGTATATACAGCATAAGTCCGTTGTTCCTGCCCTGATTGCCGGTAAAGCTGTCGCCCGGATACTGCGAGAATATCGTAGACAAAGTAAACAGGAATACCATAGCGGCAAAGGTATAGTCCGAAAGGCTGAGGTTTTGGTACCATCGCTTATCGGGCAGAGTACCGCTGTGCTTTTTTTCTATGAACAGCGCGATCGCCGCCACAAACTCTATAAGCGCGAAAATCGAGGATACAAGCAGGAACACGTTGAGCTTGTCGTGGCGTATGTTCGAGTATTTATACGAAAAATAAAGCGGAAACACGGTAAACATCAGTACAAGATAGTAGTTTACCATAGCGTTGGCGGTGTTGTAGCCGCCAAGCATTTTCGGCCTTGTCTTTGTAGATTTATTGGTATTTTTATTAGTCTTTTTTGCCATACTATCACCACAGAACAGTATACAGGATTAACGCTGTGATGTCAATGTGATAGCGCCCTGTGCTGTGGATAATTTTAATTTATTTTCCTTTATAGAATAATTAAACCTGTAGGGATAACCGCTCTCTCCGTCGAACAGCGCGATACTCTTTTTGTCGATAAAGGCGAGTCCGCTGATTTTTACACTGTATCTTTTTTCTTTAGAAGAAATTTTAAAACAGCCGTAGTCGTCTGTAAAGCTGAGGCTTGCCACCCTGCCGCCGCCGAGCTTGGCGCTCCAGCGGTTAAGCCGAACCTCGTCGGCGGTATTTGTTATCACCTGCTCGCAGGAGGTCAAAAGAAGAACACACATCCACAGCATTGCGATAAGCTTTTTCATACATCACCTCGTTTTTTGCGGCTACGGCCGCAAAAAAATTGAAAATTGATAATTGTTAATGAATGACGAGCAGACAGAGACTTCTGTGAGAAAACTTCGTTTCCCGACCGGATTAGTATTTCGCTGCGCGAAGCGCATATAAACTCTGTCGGGCACAGAAGTGTATTGATATATAAACTCTATCTGCACGACCATCACTGATCACTGACCACTGACTACTGGCCACTATAATAATAATACTAATTTCTAACAGCTTTTATAACACATTTACAGTTTTGTTATAATTCTTGAATAGCATTAAAACTTTAAGTATAATAGTCTTAACTATCCACAAAGGAGTGCCATTATGCAGCATATCGCGGAAAATGTTAACCTGTTTGATGATAACGGCGACGTTGTAATCGGCGGCTGGTCGAGAGAGCGCCTGTTTGAATATAATAAAATAGATTATCCCGCTCCGTCAAAGCTTACCGAAAAGGATTCCTACTATATTTCCAACGGCGAGATGGGGTTTTATCTCGGAGTCGAGACGCTGGGCTCGGAGCTTGCGATAAGGATCACGCTGATAGACTATAAGTCGGGCGAGATCATCAGGGATTCCATCACAAAAAAGATAGTCCTCGACCTCACTC
Source organism: uncultured Ruminococcus sp. (assembly GCA_902787145.1). Taxonomy (GTDB): domain Bacteria; phylum Bacillota; class Clostridia; order Oscillospirales; family Acutalibacteraceae; genus Ruminococcoides. The sequence goes on along the minus strand of CADAEZ010000009.1, from coordinate 10,559 downwards.
CACTGCCTCAGTCCGAGGGTATGGGCGAGTTCTCGTATACGGACAAAAAAATCGCCCTGACGCTCACAAACACCGTGGACGGCAGGTACATCAAATGCGATTTTATCGACTTTAATAACTACAAGAACCTGTTTGTAAAGGTATTTATTAAGAAAGCCGAGGGCGACAGTATGAACGTGATCTCGCCCTTTGACGAGAACCACAAGTGCTTCTACTACAAGAGGTTTGTGCCTGCGTTTACAGCCAGCGGAGTCGTGCGCTTCGGCGGTACGGACTACAACCTCACCGACGACAACAGCTACGTATACCTCAACTGGAGCCGCTACGCGCTGTTCAGACACCAGAAATACCAGTCGCTTAACGCCGTGTTCCCGATGAGCGGACACAGGTTCGCGCTCAACCTCGCCGCCAAGGTCGGCAACAATAAAAAGGGCAGCGAAAACTGCTACTTCCTCGACGAAAAGCTCTACAAGGTTGGCAGGCTGAAGGTTTCGGGAGATGACAGAAAAACCGCGAGCGAGTGGAAATTTGAGACTCTCGACAACAAAGTCAGCCTCACCTTTACCCCCGACCGCGACGAGCACGGGCTGCAAACCTGCAAATGCGACAAGGTGACCTTCGTGTTCGGCACACTCAACGGCGTGCTCGAAAACAACGAGGTAAAACTCAGGGTAAGAAACAAAAAGGCGCATATGGTGTTTATGAACATTTAGAAAAAACCGCCGTTTTATAACGGCGGTTTTTTCAATTGAGAATGTATAATTGATAATTGATAATGAATGACGGGCAGATAGGTTCATCATCATAAAATGAACTTATCTGCCCGATTAAATTTATATATCGCTTCGCGATAGCGAAATACTAATACGGTCGGGAAACAGAGCTTTCTCACGGAAGCGTCTGTCTGCCCGACCAAAATTATCAATTCTCAATTCTCAATTCTCAATTCTCCTTAAGGAACCTCGCGAAAATCCCCATTACCGACAAAAACGCGGAGACTACATAGAGTATAAGCGCGAGCATCGAGCCCAGGCTGAGGTACTGGGCGCCTACAAAGTTGATTATGCACAGAACTCCGAGGAATGAACAAATTATGCTGACAACGTTTTTGATGTTGTAATAGCGGTCAAAAAGCTGGAATCCCAGCGCGATTACCGGAATCACCAAAAATGATATAAAGCAGATTCCGAGCGTGTTCATCATCTGTTCGGTAGCGGGGTCGCCGGTCTGGATCCCGATATTCGAAATCATTCCCAGCGCGGAATACGAGAGTACCCCGTCGGCGTTCTCGGACGTTACCCTGCCTGCCCATACGTAGGGCATCGACGTCAGGAAAATCTGAACCAGATAGATTATGATTTGAAGCACCCTGATTCGTTTGGTGCTTTTATTTTGTACCTTGAGCATATTTTTCTCCTAAAGAATTATATTTGTATAGTTTTAACAACGTTTTATATTATATCACAAAAATGTCTCTTGCACAATAGTCAATTATGTGTTAATATTTTAAAAGTAATTTATTTGGTTGGTGATTATATGAACTGGACAAAAGAAGCAGTAATGTACAACATATATCCGCTCGGTTTTTGCGGAGCTCCGAAAGAAAACGACTTTAACCTCGTTTACAGGCTCGACAAAATCTACGACTGGATCGATAATTTTAAAAAGCTGGGTATAAACACCCTCGTGCTCAACCCTGTTTTTGAGAGCACCCGTCACGGCTATGACACAATCGACTACTACAAAATCGACAGCCGTCTCGGCGATAATAATTCTTTTAAGAAAATATGCGCCACACTGCACAAAAACGGTATCCGCATTATACTCGACGGCGTGTTCAACCACGTGGGACGCGACTTCTTCGCCTTTAAGGATGTGCAAAAAAAACGCGAGAGCTCTCAGTACTGCTCATGGTTTATGAACCTTAATTTTGGCGGAAACAATCATTACAACGACGGATTCTGCTACGAGGGCTGGGCAGGTCATATCGACCTCGTAAAGCTCAACCTCGACAACCGTCAGGTTACAGACCACCTTATCGGAGCGGTAAAGTTCTGGATCGACGAGTTTAAGATTGACGGTCTCAGGCTTGACGCCGCGGACGTAATCAACCTCGACTTTTTCAGACAGCTCAGGGCTACCTGCCTGAGCAAAAAGCCCGATTTCTGGCTTTACGGCGAGGTAGTCGGAGGCGATTATAACCGCTGGGCTAACGAAAACACCCTCCACTCGGTCACAAACTACGAATGTTACAAGGGTATCTACTCCAGCCACAACGACCACAACTACTTTGAGATTGCCCATTCCCTGAACCGTCAGTTCGGCAAAGGCGGAATCTACCGCGATATATACACCTTTAACTTTGTTGACAACCACGACGTCAACCGCGTCGCCAGTATGCTGAAGGAGCAGGAGCACCTGCTGAATGTCTACACAATCCTCTACACAATGCCCGGCGTGCCATGTATCTACTACGGCAGCGAATGGGGCGTTAAGGGTATGAGAACCAGAGAAAGCGACTATGACCTCAGACCCTGCCTGGATATAAACAACATCCCCGACCCGAACTACAAGCTCTACGAGCATATATGCAGGCTCGGCAAGATAAGAAAAGCCCTTCCTGCGCTGCAAATCGGCGATTTCGAGAATATAAACATACGCAACGAACAGCTCGTATACAAGAGAAAATGCGGCAATCAGTGCGTGTATGTCGCCCTCAACCTCAGCCAAAACCCATACGAGATCGACTTTAACTGCGAGGGCGCCGGATGTCTCAGCGACGTGCTCACGGGCGAGAACTTTAACACCGACGGCTACGCCAGGATTCCGCTTGAGCCGTATTCGTCAAGAATAATGGTGCTGGGCGACGGAAGCATTAACATAAGCTCCGACAGCGAGGAGAAGGTTGAGCCGATTAAACAGAAAAAGACTAAGCTGACTCCCGAACCTGTCACTCCGGGCAAATACCGCCACTTCAAGGGCGGCGAATACGAGGTTATAGGCATCGCCAAAGACTGCGAGACAGAAAAGGAAGTTGTTGTCTACAAAGCGCTCTACGGCGAGCGTCAGCTCTGGGTAAGAGATAAGGACAACTTTGAGGAAATCGTCGAACGGGACGGACAGAAATTCAGAAGATTCACAAGAATCGATTGAGAATTGTCGGAAACGTATCAATCGCTAAAGAGAAGCAATATAAACTAATTCGGGCAGATAAGTTCATTTTCGAACCTATCTGCCCGTCGTTCATTCTCAATTATCAATTAAATTATCAATTTCTTTTAGAGTACGGATTCTTGTTCGGCTTGTCGGCGTTGATGTCGGGCGAGCTGCCGCCCCAGCGCGCGAAGCTTATCAGACAAAACCGGAACACTCCGACCAAAAGCCATACCGCAAGCGTAAGCCAAAACCAGTATATCGGCAGTCCAAACACAAAATGAGCTATAAGCGTAGCCCACATAGGCACCGAACATAACCACGAGCTGACCCTGAACAGTAAAAAGAATAACAAGCTGAGTAAAGTATTCATAGAACCCCTCCGTATAAACACATTATAACAAAACATAATCCCTTGTCAACAAAAAAATACATCTTTCAACAATATAATGTTGAAACCCTGTGGAAACGTTGCGGAAAGCGCAAGCGTCTTTTTTTCTTTCTTATTCTTCGTCTCGTTTCTTTCGTATTTTCTTTTTCTTTCTCCTTCTCATTTGTTGTTTTTGGTTGTTTTAGGTTGTTTTAGGTTGTTTTTGGTTGTTTTTTTACGCAATTTTTTGTAACCTTTTCAGAATACAAAAGGACGGCAAAAACCGTCCTATGTACTTAATCATCCTTTTTAGCGTTTTGGTTTCCTTCGGGAGCTCCTCCCTTTTTTCCGTTTTCACATAATAAATTATACTTTTGAAAGTCACGCTCGATTTGGGAAGTCATCATACTGAACAATAGCTTTAGCGACAAATCATCGTCATAGTCGGTTACAATACCCTCGTCGCTGAAATCATACAGCGATTTCCAGAGTTTTCCGGCCTGTTCGTCAGACAACATATTGATTGTTTTTTTATCATCCAGATAACAATAGAACGCCTTTGGTTTTTTCATAAATTAAAACCTCCTTTTATTTATAAGCAAAAAAACGGAGGAAATTGCGTAAAACAACGCAATTCTTTGTAATATTTATAAAAAAAACGGCGGCAACCGCCTGTCGTCTGCCGATAATAAACTGAATACAATAAAAAAGGTGCCGCTCAGCGACACCTTTAACATTACGTTTTTACCAAATCACCGAAGATGAACTTTGCGAATTTCTTTCGGCAGAGCTCCATATCGTTAATCTGGATACAGGAACCGGCAACCGGATCATCATAGTATGACCACAAGCCCTCCTGCGGAATTGTATACTGCTTAACCTTGTACTTCATATACGAGGTAGCGTGGGTAACAAGTCCGGTAATCTCGTCCTTTTTGAGGTTGGTCTTTACGAGAGGACCGACGTCGGATACCATCTGGATAAGCTGCGGCAGCGACGCGCTTCTGACGCTGTCGAATACTGTCTCGAGCAGCTTTCTCTGGCGCGAGGTACGATCCCAGTCGTCACCGCCCTGTACGCCTTCGTAACCTCTGTCACGAGCGTACCACAGAGCCTGCTGACCTGTAAGCTTGATCACTCCGTCCTTTTCGTCAAGGAGGTGAGCGGTCTTTGTCTGATGGTTAATATACATCTGCCAGTTGATATAAGCGACCTCGTCGGCGTCGAGTTCGATTTCGAGTCCGCCGAGAACGTCGATGATCTTCTTGAAGCTTGTAAAGTCAACAACCGCGTAACGGTCAATCTTGATACCGAAGTTAGCCTCGATAGTGCGGATAGACAGCGCCGCTCCGCCCAGTGAGTAGGACGAGTTGATCTTGCCGTAGCCGTGTCCCGGAATGAGCACGTATGTGTCACGCTGGAAGGAAGTCAGCTTGATCGACTTGGAACGGTTGTCGATAGACGCCATAATCATAGAGTCCGAACGTCCCGAGCTGCCCTTGGAGTGGTTATCCTCGCCGAAAAGCATTACGTTAAGGATTTTTGAGTCCGACAGCAAATCGGTGTTGTTGACAGCCGTATTAAAGTCGCCCGGCTCCTCGTCGCCGGCAGCGGTAGCCTTGGCGGTAGTCGGCTGAGTAGGAGCGGTTTCGTCCGAGACGAACTCCAGCGAGTCGAGAGCGTTATAGTAATATATAAGTCCGCCGCCCGAAATCATACAAAGTACAGCGAGTACAATCGCTATCACACGGCGGGCTCTACCCTTTTTCTTATAAACATTGACAACCTGCGCGCCTGAGCTGATGTCAACATACCGGTCGCGGTTGTCGGGATTGATTCTTGAACGAGCCATATTATATCCCCTTTTGTGAATTTACGTCATAATTCGACATTTTAATTTATGATAGTATAACACAGGAAGATGGGATTTATTATTCTTTAAAAGAATATAACCTTATTGTCATAATTTGTGGCAATAATGTTCCCAAAGCAACGGTGTTTTTTGGCCAATATTTTAGAATTCATCAATCGTAAGGCTGAACGAGGGCATAAACTTTCTGAGGAATTCGTCGGCTTCGGGCAGTTTTAATTCTTTTATCGCATTTTCAATGGAATTTTTTGCCTTTTTAAAGTCGTCGTTGCCCATCCTGAGCTCCTCTGTACATTTTATCAGAGCCGAGAGCTTGTCCGCCGCTTTGACGAAAATCTTCAGCTCCTCGTCTTTTTTATTCTCCATAAGAATTATATCGCGGTATTCCTCCGTCAGCTCCTCCGGCAGCATAGACACCAGCCTCTCGCCGGCGAGCTTTTCGACCTTTTTATACGAAGAGATAATCTCCGGGTTATAGTACTTTACGGGAGTAGGCATATCGCCTGTGATAATCTCGGTGGCGTCGTGATAGATTCCCAGCACCGCCGCCCTCTCGGCGTTAAGGTTGTCGCCGGTTCTTCGGTTGTGCAAAAGTACGAGCAAATGCGCGAGCTCCGCGACCTGGAGGCTGTGCTCGCTGATGTTTTCATATGATGTATTATTCATCAAACCCCACCGGGTTATGTATTTCATACGCGAGAGCATTGCGAAAAAATGAGATTGTTGCATAATAAAGTCCTTTCCTTTATTTATTTAGCCGTCAATGTCACATACTAAAGCGAATGATACAATAACAGTCGTCATTCCGAGCGGTGCCCAAAGGGCAAAACCGCATAGCGGTTTAGTCGAGGAACCTCCTTCCTCTATATAGCGGCAAGGCAACGCGCTAAACGACCGTCATCTGTCATTGTGGGGTCCTTCGACTATTTCGCTGTCGCGAAATTCGCTGCGCGACCGCTCAGGATGACGTTTTCTATAATTCATTTCCGCATTATGAATTAATAAAAACCTTGCCACTATCCGCCGAGTATGCTATAATATTGTAATATAATTTTCAAATAATGTAAAGTGAGAAAATGATGATTGGCAAAAGACTTGGAAATAATATTTATAAACACTGCGGAATACTAACCTTCGGACTGGCTCTGATACTGTCACTGGCGCTGTTTTTGCCTGTGATTATCGAGAACGAAGGCGTTTTTATGTATTACGGCGATTTCAACGTCCAGGAGATCCCGTTTTATCAGATGGTTCACGACCACGTGCGCGACGGACTGCTCGGCTGGAGCCATACCACCGACCTGGGCTCGGCGACGGTAAGCTCCTACTCCTTCTATCTTATCGGAAGTCCTTTTTTCTGGGCTACCATACCCTTCCCCGGCGAATGGGTACCGTTTATGATGGGACCGCTGTTTATGCTCAAGTTCGCCTTTGCGGCGTTCACGTCCTATATCTACATCAAAAGATATGTTCGCAACCGGCTGTTTGCCGTAGCCGGCGGACTGATGTACGCTTTTTCGGGATTTTCGATTTACAACATTTTCTTCTTCCACTTTCACGAGCCGATGATAGCTTTTCCGCTGCTGTTATGGGCAGTGGACAGGTTTATGTATGACAATAAAAAGGGCGCGCTGGCTCCTGTAGTATTTTTCTGCTGTATTGTAAACTACTACTTCTTCGCCGGAATGGCAGTTTTCACGGCAATATACTGGCTGCTGCTGGTGTTTACGGGCAGGTACCGCCTAACCGTGTCAAAGACCCTGCTGTTTTTCTTCGAGATCATCCTCGGCGTATGCGCCACCGCCTTTGTGATACTGCCGACCATACTCTCGATTGCCGGCAATCCGAGGCTGGAGTCCCTGCCCGACGGCTACAACTCAATAGTTCACGAGCATCCGCAGAGGTACTGGTATATCGCGCTGAGCTTCTTCTTTCCTCCCGAAATGCCGGCTCAGCCGAACTTTGCTCCCGGTGTGGAGGCAAACTGGGCGTCTGTCAGCGGATGGCTGCCGCTCGCGGGTATGACGGGTGTAATCGGATATTTGCAGCTAAAAAAGCGCGACTGGATTAAAAAGCTGATAGTTATTTCAATCATAATGGCCTTTGTGCCTGTTTTAAACTCGATGTTCCAGCTGCTGAACTCCAGCATTTACTACGCCAGATGGTTCTATATGCCGGTGCTTATACTGGCTCTTGCGACGGTCAGGTCGCTTGAGGACAAAAGAATTGACTGGAACCGCGCCTTCCTGTGGAGCACAGCTGTAACCGCCGGAATCGCGGTGATAACAGGCGTTATGCCCAACTCGGTATATGACGACAACGACAACCTCGAACGCGTTGACGTCGGCGTAATGGAGTATATCGCGCGCTACTGGGTATATGTAGGCATTGCTATGGTATCGCTGCTGATGTTCGCGCTGATAGTAAAGCGCTACCGTACCGGCACCAAAAGGCTGGCTCTGGCCGCGATATGCGGAATATGCGTAATCACGCTGTTGTCCTCGACCTACATCGTCCAGACGGGCAACTCGCTCGACGCGGAGGACACACCATTTATAAGGGAAAATATCATCAACAATAAAGAGGCTATCGAAGGCCTCGACAATATAAAGAACGTGCGCAGCGATTTTTACGACGTACCCGACAACACCGCTATGCACTGGCAGATTCCGTCTATCACTGCCTTTCACAGCGTAGTGTCGCCCTCGATAATGAATTTCTACAAAAAGACAATCGACGTCACCCGCGACACCTCCAGCGAGCTTGAAACGCTGTACTACGGACTTCGCAGCTTTCTGAGCTGCCGGTATCTTTTCGCGAGGATACACAGCGATTTTGAGAAAAACGACAAACCCTCTATGCCCGGCTGGAAGCGGATAAAGTCTACTTCCGCCTTCGATATCTACGAAAACGAGCACTACGTCCCGATGGGCTATATGTTCGACAAGTTCATCAGCGTAAAGGAATACAACGACGTGGACTTTATGTACCGCTCCGAGGCTCTGTTGCAGGCTATGGTATTATCGCGCAGGAACCTGCTGCTCTACTCCGACATCACCGGATACACCGAGAAAGACGTCGATACCCTCACAGGCGACTACGACAACTTCGACACCAAAATCAACGAGTTCACCTACGGCAGAGAAGAATACTTCAAGCACTGCGAGGCGCGCAAAAAATCCGCCTGTCAGAAGTTTGAGTTCACCAAAAACGGCTTTGAGGCCGAGCTCGACAACAAGGGCAAGGACAACCTTTTGTTCTTCTCGGTTCCTTATGACGAGGGCTGGAGCGCGTACGTCAACGGCAAAAAGACCGATATAGTAAAATGCGACTTTGGCTTTATGGCGGTCAGGGTGCCGGGCAATACAAAATCCAAAATCGTGTTCAAATACAATATTTACGGTTTCGATATAGGAATTATAATCACATCCGCCTGTGGTATAATATTTTTTATGTACGCGGCACTTCTTATGATTTTCGGAAGAAAGAAGCGGAGAAGATGAATTTCGGCAAAACAATACTAAAATATAAGGACGAGCTGTTATCCGACCTTAAACAGCTTATGGAGATAAAATCCGTTTCCGCCGAGAATCCGGCTGAGTGCGAAAGAGCGCTTGAATTTATGCTGAAAAGAGCCTCGGACTTCGGTCTGGAGACCAAAAATATAAAGAATAAAGCAGGCCACGCTCAGATAGGCAATTCCGGCAGGCTTTGCGCCGTACTGACCCACCTCGACGTTGTACCCGCCGGGAGCAACTGGACTGTCGAGCCATTTACGCTTACCCGCGGGGACGGCAGGCTGTACGGCAGAGGAATCGACGACGACAAGGGCGCTTCGATAGTAGACCTATACTGTCTCAGGGCGCTTAAGGACGCCGGTATTGAGGGCAAAAACACCGTCAGGGCTGTGTTCGGCACCGACGAGGAAATCGGAATGACCGATATGGAAACGTATTTTTCGAGCGAGCTCCTGCCCGATATGAGTTTTACCCCTGATTCGGACTACGGCATATGCTACGCCGAAAAGGGTATATTGCAGCTTAAACTGAGCGGCGAAAAACCCGCAGGCACAGAATCATTTTCGGCAGGCTCGGCGCTTAACGCCGTACCCGACTACGCCGAAGCAAAGCTTTTAAACGGCGAAACGCTCACATCATCCGGCACAGCGGCTCACGCCTGTATGCCCCATAAGGGTGACAACGCCGCCGTAAGCCTGATAGAAAAGACCGGCGACTACAGCGGAATATTCGGCTTTATAAAGTCATATATCGGCCGAGAAACCGACGGCAGCTCACTCGGAATAAAAACATCCGACGAGCCCTCGGGCGAGCTTAGCTGCTGTCTCGGCAAGGTCAGAATCAACAGTAACGAGTGTTACTTTACACTCGACATCCGATATCCCGTCACCAAAGACGCGGATGAGATTTTAAATATAATTAAAATTCTTTGTGAGAATAATAATCTCGTTATGGAGATTGTTCACCACTCCACTCCCCTGTATCTGCCCAAGGACAGCGAGCTTGTACAAACGCTGTCGAAGGCGTATTGTGAGATAACAGGCGAAACGCCGAAGCTCTACTCTACGGGCGGAGGCACATACGCGCGCACCCTTGGAGGTAAAGGCGCGGCGTTCGGCCCGGCATTCCCCGGAGATACGGTTAATATGCACAAGGCCGACGAGAGTATGGACGAGGAGAACTTCTTCCTGCACGCTCAGATATGCTTACAGGCGATTTACGAGATGTACACAATGGAGTAAACTATGTCAACAGAAAAGAAAATCCGGTTACAGGCTAAACAAAAACTTAACGGAAAATGGGTATTGGCTCTCGCTGCGGTATTCACCGTATTCGGTATGATATTTTCGGTTTACCTTGTTTTCTCGCTTTTCGCGACAATCGGCACTTCCATTTCTCCCGACGGCGAGGTGAGCTTGTTATCCGTCGGTATTGTTACCTTCGGGGCACTGCTGACGATTAGCGCCGCGGTGATTTTGATGCCGGTAAAAAACGGTTTTTTCCGAGTTTTTTATAACATCGCGAACTCAAAACCCGCGCAGTATTCGGATTTGTTCTATTATTTTAAAAACGGAAGGTATATAAAGGCCCTCGGATTTGACCTTATAATGACACTCAAAAAAATGCTTTGGGCATTAATATGCTTTTT
>CADAEZ010000008.1 GCA_902787145.1 uncultured Ruminococcus sp. | reverse complement strand
TGTGATTGTGAATGTGCCGCCGTCAACTGTTGTCTGATCCTCTGTCTGGTTCCATACATTGTTCCAGTCAGATGCAGGTGTCTGTCCCTTTGGTACACGTGCAAAAATCACGTTTTCGAGAAGGCCTGTTGCTACGTTGTTAGCAAGCTTGACCCATTTGCTATCGGCACCGGACCAGGTGTAGGCGTACCAGTCCTCGTCACCAGTAGTAAATCCGGTTGCAGAGAGAGTAGCTGTGAATGTCTGTGATTCGGATCCGAAGTCATGCCATTCGTTGAGCTTTTCTCCAGCGGCGTTCTTAGGAAGGTTCGCATCGTCAACAATCTCAGCAATCCACTGCTTGATTAATGTTGCGTCACGAACGTCAACGCCCGGATTACCATCCACATCGGCGAGGTACAATTCGATATCGTTGAGTGTGACTAACTCAGCAACATACTGCTGAATTTTTGTTGCGTCACGAACATCAACTGTTCCGTCAAGTGTGACGTCACCGAGCCTGTACTTCTGCGATGCAGCGCCGGCGCCAATTTGTGAAATACTCGCCATAGACATAATTATTGTTAAGGCGAGTACAAAGCTTAAAGCTTTTCTCATGGTTCTTAGCATAATTTTCCTCCTTTTAATGCTTATACAAAATTGTACAAAATAATTATACTACGTCTCTGCAATTTAATCAATAGCATAAAAGATTTTTATGGTTAGAATTTTAAAGCTTAAATTTGTTAAAATTGTCTAATAGTTTTCTTCTTATTTTGTCTTTTTAGAACAATGAGTACCTAATTACAATAAAAATCAGTAATACGCATAGCTTTTTGTGCTCATCGCTCTAATACCGGATGATGTGTAATAGGCGATTCAGAGATAAGAAAAGGGATTCGTCAAAAGACGAATCCCTTAGGACAATTCAATTAGAATTATTTAACCTTAACAGTAACCTTTACGTTCTTCTTTACAGGAGCGTAGTTTGCGTTACCCTTTACGGAAACAGTAACTGTCATCTTGTAAGTACCCTTCTTGGCACCCTTCTTAACCTTTACAGAACCGTTCTTCTTAAGTGTGAGAACCTTCTTCTTGTCCTTCTTAGCTACCTTGTAAGAAACAGCGCCCTTGGCGTTCTTAACTGTGATAGGCTTAACAGTAACAGCCTTCTTCTTAGCCTTCTTAGCCTTTACAGTAACCTTCTTTGCGGAGATCTTAGCTGTGTTAGCCAGAACCTTCTTTACAGGAGTAACTGCGGGCTTAGCAGGAGCAGCTGTTGTTCCCTGAGGAGCAGCTGTTGTCTCCTGAGGAGCAGCTGTTGTTGCAGGAACGGTTGTTTCCTGAGGCTCTGTTGTTTCCTGAGGAGTTTTTCCTTCATCTTCACCAGTAGCGTTTGTTGCTTCCTGAGTAGCTGTTGTATCTTGTGCAGCAGAAGGATCAGCTGTTGTATCCTCTACGGGAGTTGTTGTCTCTTCTGTAGAAGAAGGATCAACTGTTGTCTCTTCCGGAGTCTCGCCGCCGGGCCATTCGCCGTTCTCAAATACCTGACCTTCTACAGGCTCTTTGTTAACGCCATATTTGCCCTGGCCGTAATAATAGAACCAGCAGCCCTTGAATGTCATCTTGCCGTTGTATTCGTTGATGGCAGTGTCCTTGAGGTTACATACATAGATCATACCGTCAAAGTCATCTGTGCCGTCAGGATAGAAGCCGTAAATGTCTTCGCCCGGCATAAAGTACTCTGAGCTTGTGTTCTCAACCTGCATAGCAGCCTGATAGAGAGTAGGATCGTCCTCGAACTTCTCGGGACCGTTAACAGTGTTGTGCCAGATAATTGTTGTGACGTCATCAGGAACGTGCGCAACAAATACGTTAGCGCAATCGGGGTCTGTTTCTGTAACATTGTAGCCCGGCCAGTCTTTACCTCTGGACATATTCTCTTCGAGCTTGCAGTTGTCAGAACCTTCCCACCAATAGATACCGGCTGAGCAAGATGCGAGATCCTGTCCGTCATAAGTATCATTGTAAGCGTTTCTCCACTCCTGTGGCATATAGAAACGGAGTGTCTTTGTTGAAGTGGACTTTACACAATCCACGATGTTCTTGTTGTGCTCTTCGTCGCCGTAGTTAGCAGAAACAGTAACCGCGGCTACTGCAAAAATTGAGGCGATAAGGCAAACAGAAAGAATTAAGCTTAAAGTTTTCTTTAATGTTTTCATAAAAAAACCTCCTAAAATATAATATTTCCGCAAAAGCGGATTTAAGCTTAGTTTTATTATAATTTATTACAACAAATTTTGCAAGTGGTAAATATTATTTTTGTTGGATAAAACTATTTTTGTTATTTTGCACAATTTCTTAATACTCTTTTTATGCATAACTACCATTACTCAGTATAAATATAAATAAGTTATCTTGACAAAGGGTGGTTTTTTGTTTAGTATAATATACATATAAATAGAAAAGAGGGATTGTTTTGGACAATAACAAAAAATCAATGGACAACATAGTAGCTCTTTGCAAAGGCAGGGGCTTTGTATATCCCGGCTCAGAAATCTACGGAGGACTGGCGAACACCTGGGATTACGGTCCGCTCGGAGTTGAGCTGAAAAACAATATCAAAAAAGCATGGCTCAAAAAGTTTGTGCAGGAAAATAAATATAACGTAGGACTGGACTCGGCGATTCTGATGAATCCGCAGACATGGATAGCTTCGGGACATCTCGGCGGTTTTTCGGACCCGCTTATGGACTGCCGCGAGTGCAAGACCAGACACAGAGCGGATAATCTTATCGAGGATTTTGACGGCACAAACGTAGCCGGCTGGTCTAACGAGCAGATGATGGACTATATTAATGAAAAGGAAATCTGCTGTCCCAACTGCGGCAAGCGCAACTTTACCGACATACGTCAGTTTAACCTGATGTTCAAGACCTTCCAGGGTGTTACCGAGGACAGCAAGAACGAGCTTTATCTTCGTCCGGAGACAGCTCAGGGTATCTTCGTAAACTTCGCGAATATCCAGAGAACCAGCCGCAAGAAGGTGCCGTTCGGCGTAGCGCAGATTGGTAAGAGCTTCAGAAACGAGATCACTCCCGGCAACTTTATCTTCCGCGTAAGGGAGTTTGAACAGATGGAGCTTGAGTTCTTCTGCAAGCCGGATACTGACCTTGAATGGTTCGAATACTGGAGAGGCTTCTGCCGCGACTGGCTGTATTCGCTCAATATAAAGAAAGAAAACCTCAGACTCCGCGATCACGACAAGGAGGAGCTGAGCTTCTACAGTAAGGCTACCACCGATTTCGAGTACCTCTTCCCGTTTGGATGGGGCGAGCTGTGGGGCATTGCGGACAGAACCGACTATGACCTTACTCAGCATATCAACACAAGCGGCAAGAGTCTGGAGTACTTTGACCCACAGACTAACGAAAAGTACATTCCGTATGTAATCGAGCCGTCGCTCGGCGTTGAAAGACTTTTCCTCGCGATTATGACAGAGGCTTATGACGAGGAAGTTGTAAACGAAAAGGATACCAGAACCGTGCTTAGACTTCACCCGGCGCTGGCGCCGTTTAAGGCTGCGATACTTCCGCTTTCCAAGAAGCTCGGCGACAAGGCCGGCGAGGTGTTCGAAGAACTCAGCAAGGACTTTATGGTCGACTACGACGACGCCGGATCTATCGGTAAGAGATACCGCCGTCAGGACGAAATCGGTACTCCGATTTGCATTACCTATGACTTTGACAGCGTAGAGGACGGCTGTGTAACTATCCGTAACCGCGATACTATGGAGCAGGAAAGAGTCGCTATCGACAAGCTTAAGGATTATATTACCGAGCTTGTAAAGTTTTGATAATATTTCTGATAATATTTAAGAAAGGCGTGCCGGTGGCGCGCCTTTATGTTTGTCGAAAAGTAGATTAGTTTATGTCACATTTGCAGGGGATGGCCTCCGTTCCTCAGCCGGAGACGGCAAACCCTCTGTCGCATTCGCGACATCTCCCTTAACAAGGGAGTCTCCATCCCGTTCCCATCCTATATTGCTCATTAATGTAGGGGCTGCGCCTATAACTCTAAAGGAGCGATATCTTGTAGGGGCCGTGCCTCCGCGCCGGCCCGCTCCTATGCAGAACTCTGATAATATAGGTTTCTGCGCTCGACTCCAAAGAGCTATAGCAGAAACGAGCGGACAGCCACAGAGGGCTGTCCCTACAACGCTTAATCCAAACTGCTTCTATAAATTAGTCTTTTTACAGTCTGAAAGGCGCGCCTTTCTTGTATATACATAGGTGGAGGATGTATGTAATTTCTATAGACTATATAGTAAATAATATATATGTTTTTATTCATTGAATAGTTTATAGATATTTACCTCACTACCCCTACCAAAATACCTCTAAATTTACTATAGAGAAATAAAGACCGCTGAGGGAAAACCTCGGCGGTCATTTTTGCGATTTATACATTATCTATCAGTTTTTCGGACAAGAGTCTCTGGATTCTTTCGACGGCTTCAATCGTATTTTCTCTGTCGCCGAAGGAGGTGAGACGGAAATATCCGGCTCCGTTTGAGCCGAAGCCCTCGCCGGGTGTACCGACTACGTTGGCGTTTTCGAGCAGATAGTCGAAGAATTCCCAACTGGACATTTTGCCGGGGCATTTAAGCCAGATGTAGGGGGAGTTTTTGCCGCCTGTGTAGTAGATTCCGAGCTCGTCGAGAGCGGAGGAAATGATACGGGCGTTCTCCTGATAGTACGCGATATTCTCGCGGATTTGTTTTTGTCCTTCCTCGCTGAACACAGCGGCGGCGCCTCTTTGTACAGGCCACGATACGCCGTTGAACTTGGTTGCCTGACGGCGGTACCAGAGCTTGTTGAGGTTGTGACCGTCACGCTCCAGCTCCTTGGGGATGATTGTATATCCGCAGCGTGTACCGGTAAAGCCTGCTGTCTTGGAGAGTGAGCAGAACTCTATGGCGCATTTGCGAGCTCCCTCGACAGCGAATATCGAACGCGGAAGCTCCTCGGTGATAAAGGCCTCGTAGGCGGCGTCGTAGAGAATTACGGCGTCGTTTTCGAGAGCGTAATCTATCCACGCCTCAAGCTCGTTATAGGTATACGCGGAACCAGTGGGATTGTTTGGCGAACAAAGATAGATTATATCCGCCTTTAAGTCCTTGGGAGGCATAGCGGCAAAGCCGTTTTTCTCGGTAGAATTGGCGTAGACTATCTCGCGGCCGGCCATAATATTGCTGTCAACATAGACAGGATATACCGGGTCGGTTACGAGAACGGTATTGTCGGCGCCGAAGATGTCGCCGATGTTTCCGCAGTCGGATTTTGCGCCGTCGGACACAAACACCTCGTCGCAGTCTACGGATACGCCGAAGCTCTTGTAATAGTCCGAAATCGCCTGACGCAGGAACTCGTAGCCCTCGTAATCGGGATAGCCCTTGAAGGTTTCCTTGTTGCCGAGCTCATCGGCTCCCTGCTTCATAGCTTCTACAACTACAGGAGCAAGCGGCAGGGTTACGTCTCCGATACCGAGCTTGATAACCTTTTTGTCGGGGTTCTTGGCGATATAGTCGTTAGTTCTCTTGGCTACCTCGGCAAAGAGGTAGTTGGGAACAAGATTGTCAAAGTTTCTGTTGATTTCCATAAATTTTCCAGCCTTTCCGCCCGCAAGCGGGCATTTTTGACTTTCCTTCCATTACCTTTATAATATATTAAATTGTAAGCGAATAAAAGCGAACTCTGTCGAAGCTTACGCGGTATCAGATTTCGATTTCGCCCTCAAATACCTTTTCAGCCTTACCGGTCATATAAACGGTATCGTCGGTGTAGTTGATTATAAGGTCGCCGCCCTTGAGCTTGACTGTGATATCCTCGCCTTTTTTGCAGAATCCGTTCTCGCAGGCCGCTACAGCTACGGCGCAGGCGCCTGTTCCGCAGGCCCATGTCTCGCCGGAGCCGCGCTCCCATACTCTCATCTTGATCGTATGGTCGTTGAGGATTTTTATGAACTCGGTATTGACGCGTTCAGGGAAAATCGGGTCGTTCTCGAATGCGGGACCGATCTTTTCGATTTCGAGTCCGTCTACGTTATCCACAAACACAACACAGTGCGGATTACCCATTGATACGCAGGTTACGTTGTACTTTTGACCCGAAATCACAACTTCCTCGTCAATCATTCTGTCCTTGTCGAAGTTTACGGGGATGAGCTTTGGATCAAGCTCCGCCTTGCCCATATCAACTCTGAGCGTAGTGACCTCGCCGTCCTGGGTATAGGCCTTGAGGTTCTTTACGCCGCTGAGGGTTTCTATGGTAAACTCGTCGCGGTCGTTGATATCCAGCATATTGTGGTCATAGAGGAATTTGCCGACACAGCGGATTCCGTTACCGCACATCTTGCCCTCGGAGCCGTCGAGGTTGAACATACGCATCTTGGCGTCGGCTATATCGGACGGACACACGAGGATGAGTCCGTCGCCGCCGATACCGAAGTGACGGTCGGAGAGACGCACGGAGAGAGCCTCGGGATTGTTGATTTCCTGGTCAAAGGTTGAGCAGTAGATATAGTCGTTTCCGGCTCCCTGCATCTTTGTAAACTTGAGCATCATCTTCTCGGATCGCATATTGTTGATATCAACAAGCTCGGTGCTGACCTGGGAATAACGGCTTCTTAGGCAGTCGGCGAGAGCGTTGGCTGTGTCGAGAGATGTAAGGCACGGGATGTTGCGCTCAACCGTCTTGCGGCGGATTTTTACCGAGTCGCGGCTTGGGATCCTGCCCTTGGCAGAGGTCGAGATTACGTACTGAACCTCTCCGCTTTCGATTAGTGTGAGCGTGTTATTGTCGTCGTCCTCGTGGATTTTGCTTACTATCGTTGATTCTATATTGTAGGTTTCGAGCACCTTTGCGGTACCATTTGTCGCGTAAATCCTGAAGCCCATATCGGCGTATTTCTTGACGATGTCGCCGATTTCCGCCTTGTCGGAATCACGCACGGTGACAAACACTCCGCCTCCGTGATTCATCTTGTAGCCGGCTCCGATAAGACCCTTGTAGAGAGCCTCCTCCAGCGTTCCGGCAACTCCGAGAACCTCGCCGGTGGACTTCATCTCCGGGCCGAGGTGGTTGTCTACGTTGATGAGCTTTTCGAAGCTGAACACGGGAACCTTTACGGCAAAGTACGGAGACTTCTTATAGAGTCCGGTGCCATAGCCCATATCCGAGAGCTTCTCGCCGAGCATAGCCTTTGTCGCGAGGTCCACCATGGGAACTCCGGTTACCTTGCTGATATACGGAATTGTTCGCGAGGAACGCGGATTAACCTCGATTACGTTGAGCTCGCCGTTATATACGATGTACTGGATATTTACGAGACCCTTTGTCTTTAGCGAAAGCGCGAGGTTGCGTGTGGCCTCGATGATGATATCGGTCATCTCGTCGGTTACGTTCCACGCGGGATATACGGCGATAGAGTCGCCGGAATGAACTCCCGAACGCTCTACGTGCTCCATAATACCCGGAATAAGTATATCCTCGCCGTCACAGATAGCGTCTACCTCAAGCTCTGTGCCCATAAGGTATTTATCAATAAGAATCGGGTTCTCAATCTCCTGAGCGAGAATGATATCCATATATTCGTCGACGTCAGCGTCGTTAAACGCGATAATCATATTCTGACCGCCGAGCACATATGACGGACGAAGCAGAACCGGATATCCTATACGGTTGGCTGCCTTGAGCGCCTCATCCTTGGTCATAACGGTCACGCCCTTGGCGCGGGCGATGTTGTGCATTTCGAGCAGCTCGTCAAAGCGCTCTCTGTCCTCGGCCATATCAATAGCGTCGTAGGAAGTTCCGAGGATGTTTACTCCGCTCTCGTCGAGGAACTGGGTGAGCTTTATCGCCGTCTGTCCGCCGAAGGCTACTACTACGCCGAACGGCTTTTCGGTTTTGATAATACCCATAACGTCCTCGGTGGTAAGAGGCTCGAAGTAAAGCCTGTCGGCTGTATCAAAGTCTGTCGATACGGTTTCGGGGTTGTTGTTTACGATAACAACCTCAAAGCCCGCCTTTTTAAGAGCCCATACGCAGTGTACGGACGCGTAGTCGAACTCGATGCCCTGGCCGATACGGATCGGGCCGGAGCCAAATACGATTACTGTTTTTTTGTCGGATTTTCTCTCCTGTATAAACAGCTCAGCCTCATTCTCCTCGTCATATGTCGAGTAGAAGTACGGGGTCTCGGCGTTAAACTCAGCCGCGCAGGTATCAACCATCTTGAATACCGGCACAAGGGGATTTTCGACCTTCTGTCCGCTGAATTTCTCGATAGTTCTGTCGAGATAACCGAGCTCCTTGGCCTGTCTGTAGAGCTCATCGGTGAGGTTGCCTTGTTTAAGCTTTTCACCCATTTGGGCAATATAAATAAGCTTATCGAGGAACCACTCGTCTATGAGTGTGATTTCGTGGATTTTATCTACGGATACTCCGCGCTTGAGCGCCTCATATACACAGAACATCCTCAGGTCGTCGCAGACCGAAAGTCTCTCGACGATCTGCTCGTCGGTCATCTCCTCGAACATCTCGTCGTCGAGGGTATCGTGGGATATCTCGGCTCCTCTTACAGCCTTCATAATCGCCTGCTCAAACGTAGGCGCGATTGCCATAACCTCGCCGGTAGCCTTCATCTGGGTTCCGAGCGAACGCTTGGCGTATACGAATTTATCAAACGGCCACTTAGGCAGCTTAACTACAACATAGTCGAGCGCAGGCTCGAAGCAGGCATAGGTGGAGCCTGTTACGGCGTTACGAATCTCGTTGAGAGTATAGCCGATCGCGATTTTCGCCGCAACCTTGGCAATCGGATAACCGGTAGCCTTTGAGGCGAGCGCGGATGAACGCGATACACGGGGGTTAACCTCGATTACAGCGTACTCGAAGGTCTCCGGGTTAAGCGCGAACTGACAGTTACAACCGCCCTCGACCTTGAGCGCCGAGATAATGTTGAGCGCCGCCGAACGGAGCATCTGGTACTCCTTGTCGGCGAGGGTAACGGCCGGCGCGATTACTATTGAGTCGCCGGTATGCACTCCGACAGGGTCGAAGTTCTCCATGGAACATACGGTGATAACATTGCCGAGCGAATCGCGCATTACCTCGAACTCGATTTCCTTCCAGCCGGAGATACACTTCTCGATAAGGCACTGTGTAATCGGGGAAAGCTCCAGTCCGTTGGAACAGATTTCGCGGAGCTCTTCCTCGTTATCGACGATACCGCCGCCGGTGCCGCCGAGAGTAAATGCCGGACGCACAATTACGGGATAACCGATTTCATCAGCGAATCTTACAGCGTGCTCGACGTCGTTTACTACGGTTGACGGAATGACAGGCTGGTTGATCTCCAGCATAGTATCCTTGAACATCTGTCTGTCCTCGGCCTTGTCGATTGTCTCGGGAACCGCTCCGAGGAGCTTTACTCCGTATTTGTCGAGGAAACCTTCCTTGGCGAGCTGCATCGATAGGGTGAGTCCTGTCTGACCTCCCAGAGTCGAGAGCAGGGAGTCGGGTCTCTCCTTGATGATAATTCGCTTTACAATCTCCAGCGTAAGCGGCTCGATATAGACCTTGTCCGCCATAGCGTTATCTGTCATAATAGTCGCGGGGTTGGAGTTTACGAGGATTACCTCGAGCCCCTCCTCCTTAAGAGCGCGGCAGGCCTGGGTACCCGCGTAGTCGAATTCGGCAGCCTGGCCGATTACAATCGGGCCTGAGCCGATTACCATTACTCTTTTTATATCTGATTTCAACGGCATATAATCATTCCTATCTATATAAAATCAATCTACTTATTCTCGTCTATCATTTCAATGAATCTGTCAAAGAGGAAGGCCGTGTCCTTGGGACCTCCGCAGGCTTCGGGATGGAACTGAACCGAAAAAGCAGGCATATCCTTGTATGTGACGCCCTCGCAGGTTCCGTCGTTACCGTTTACGAAGCTTACTTCGGCGTTATCGGGTACGGAGTCGTTGATTACGGCGTAACCGTGGTTCTGGGATGTGATGAACACTCTGTCGGTCTTAATCTCCTTAGCGGGCTGATTGGCTCCGCGGTGACCGTAGTGGAGCTTTTCGGTCTTTGCTCCCTGGGACAGCGCCAGAAGCTGATGTCCGAGGCAGATGCCGAATGTCGGGATTTTCTTTTCGCACAGCTTTTTGAGCTGTTCTATGGCCTCGGTATTCTCCTGAGGGTCTCCGGGGCCGTTCGACAGCATTATACCGTCGGGATCGAGCGAAAGGATTTCCTCGGCGGAAGTATTATACGGCACAACGGTGAGGTTGCATCCGCGCTTTACAAGCTCGCGGCCTATATTATGCTTGGCGCCGTAGTCGATAAGCACCACTTCGCGCTCCGGCTTTTCGGCCTTAAAGACTTGTTTATCCTTTGTCGAAGTTGAGCTGACCGCCTCGGTGACCTTATAGGGCTTAATCTCCTCGACGTCCTTATCGAGGTTATCAAGCGTATAGGTGAGCTTGCAGTTCATAACACCGAACTCCCTTACAATACGGGTCAGGGCTCTTGTGTCGATATCGTAAAGTCCGGGAATACCGGCGCTTTTTAAAAAAGTGTCAAGATCCCCCTCACAACGGAAGTTGCTGGGAGCTTGGCACCAGTTTCTAACAATATAAGCTTTTAAAGCGGGAGACTCGCTCTCAAAATCAGAAGGAATCACCCCGTAGTTACCGATGAGAGGGAATGTCTGAATAACCACCTGACCATAATAGCTTGGGTCGGTGAGTGTTTCAAGATAGCCTGTCATCGCGGTAGTAAAGACGAGCTCCCCTGTTGTTTCCTTTTCAGCTCCGAAGGCTTTGCCCTCGAAGTATTTACCGTTTTCGAGAATAAGGTATGCGGTTCGGCTCATAAAATACTTCCTTTCATAATATATTAAGAAGAATAGTTGTAATACTAGTTCTGGTATGTTCGAATAACCTGCTTGGCAATATCGAGCTTACTTTTGCGCATATTCATCGCCTGGTGCTCGATATACCTGTGCGCCTGATTCTCGGTCATAGAAAGACACTGAATCAAAAGCAGCTTGGCGCGGTTGATGACTTTCATTTCCTCCATTTCGGAACGGAGCTTTTCGCTCTCCTCAATCGAGGGAATCAGCCTGTTCTTGAATCCCGCGGAATAATGAAGAAGATTGGCAAACAGGCGTTTGTTGATGGGCTTGCTGATAACCATTACTCCGCTGCCGTCGACTATGTCGAACGCTTCGCCTGATTTTTCCTGCTTTACAACCAGAAAAACACAGGATTTGGTTTTTTCGGCGCAGGAAACAGAAAGTTCAAGACCTGTTTCGGTATCGAGAGGAGTGTTGATTATAATAAGCTCAAAGCTGTCCTCGCGCGCCTTGGCCTCGGCGTCACAGGCCGAAACCGTGCACACAATATCGTCGAAGCCCTCGTTTGAAAGCAAAGACGATATCGCCTTGATACCGGATTCGGTTTTCGAAACAATCAATGCTTTTTTCATAGTTATCCACCATATTCCATCGTATTATTTTAATGCATTTGAGCACAAAAGAATTTACTTTATAGAATAATAAAAAATATTTTACGAAAATCCCGATAAACGCTTGCATTGACGCAAAATTTTTGTACATAAATATTCCAGATTAGGGGTGAATTTTTATAGAAATAATGTTTTTGTTTTTATTTGCGGTTTTCTATTGACAAATAACCCCCGCCGTTATATACTGACACTTGAACACAGCAACGGCGCTGCGGAGTTTTCCGCGGCGCCTTACTATTTTACAATAACACAAGGAGATTATCTATGATTAACGTTCCCGAACTGTTTGGCAGCAACGTATTTAACGATGATGTAATGAAGGAAAGGCTTCCTAAGCCGGTATACAAGGCGCTTAAGAAGACTATTCAGGACGGCGAGACCCTGGACGACAGTGTGGCCAACGCGGTCGCTCACGCTATGAAGGAGTGGGCTATCGAAAAGGGCTGCACGCACTTTACCCACTGGTTCCAGCCACTCACCGGTATCACCGCCGAAAAGCACGACAGCTTTATCACCCCAGACGGCGAGGATAAGGTGCTGATGACCTTCAGCGGTAAAGAGCTCATAAAGGGCGAGCCCGACGCGTCATCCTTCCCCAACGGCGGTATCCGCGCCACATTTGAGGCCAGGGGCTATACCGCGTGGGATCCTACGTCACCCGCGTTCGCCAGAGACGGAACACTGTATATCCCGACTGCCTTCGCCTCGTACACCGGCGAAGTGCTCGACAAAAAGACTCCGCTCCTCCGCTCTATGGAGAGGATTTCGAAGGAAGCGGTACGAATTCTCCATATTTTCGGCAAAACCGACGTTAACCGTGTAATCACCACGGTGGGTCCGGAGCAGGAATACTTCCTTATCGACAAGGACGTATACGACGCGCGTCCCGACCTTATATATACAGGCAGAACCCTTTTCGGCGCCAAGGCTCCGAAGGGTCAGGAGCTTGACGACCATTACTTCGGCGCTATAAAGACCAGGATCTCCGAATTTATGAAGGAGCTCGACATTGAGCTTTGGAGATACGGCATCTACGCCAAAACCAAGCACAACGAGGTTGCGCCGTCACAGCACGAGATCGCTCCGATTTTTACCACCACCAACGTAGCCGTTGACCACAACGAGCTTTTGATGGAAATTCTGAAGAAAACCGCCGAGAAGTTCAACCTGGTATGCCTGCTGCACGAAAAGCCCTTTGCCGGCGTAAACGGCTCCGACAAGCACAACAACTGGTCGATCCTGACTAATACAGGCGAAAACCTGCTTAAACCCGGCAAGAATCCCGCAGAGAACCTACAGTTCCTCGTATTCCTCGCGGCTATCGTAAAGGCTGTCGACGAGTACCAGGATTTGCTGAGGATTTCGGTAGCCTCAGCCGGCAACGATCACCGTCTCGGAGCTAACGAGGCTCCGCCGGCGATACTGTCCGTATTCCTCGGCGACGACCTTGACGCGGTTGTTCACTCAATCGAGGAGGGCGAGGATTACGAGAGCGAGGATATCGAGAATATGGATCTCGGCGTAGAGGTTCTTCCATCCCTCAGAATGGATACAACCGACAGAAACAGAACCTCACCGTTCGCCTTTACCGGCAACCGATTTGAGTTCAGAAGTCTCGGTTCGGCTTCGAACATAGCGAGCGCGAACATCATACTTAACACTATCGTCGCTCAGGAGCTCAAGGAATTCGCCGACAGACTTGAATCCGTAAAGGACGTCAAGGCTGCCGCAAAGAGACTGGTTGCCAGAACCTTTAAGAAGCACGACAGAATCATCTTTAACGGCGACAACTACTCCAAGGAATGGGTAAAGGAAGCCGAAAGACGCGGACTGCTGAACCTCAAGAGCGTTCCAATGGCGCTGAAACACTATACAGACCAAAAGAACATCGACCTGTTCACCGAAAACGAGGTGTTCACCGAGGACGAGCTCAGAGCGAGATACGAGGTTGAGCTCGAAAACTACGCAAAGCTCATCAACATCGAGGCTCTCACAATGATTGATATGGCTAAGAAGGACATCATCCCCTCTATCACCGAGTACGTCAAGAGCCTTACAGACACAGCTCTCGCCAAGCAGGCGCTGTCAACCGAGATTCCGGTTTCGCTGGAGACCAAGTTAGTTACCGATCTGAGCCGCAAGCTCGTATGCTTCGCCGACAAGGTATCGGATCTCGAAAACGACCTTATAAAGGCCGCCGAGCTGTCCGGTGATATGCAGGCCTACGCCGACTACTACTGTGACGTTGTGTTCGCCGATATGCAGGCGCTGAGAGCTATCGGCGACGATATGGAGACACAGACAGCCTCCGAGTACTGGCCGTACCCGTCATACGGCGAGATGCTTTTCGGAGTATAAGACGAGATTATATTATTGAGGCTGCCGCGTCGCGACAGCCTCTTATACAAGGTGACAATGGATATAACAAAAAGAATATTTGAGCTCAGAGACGAGGGATACCGCGATTTTCAGAGCAAGCTTATACCGACAGTCGAAAAGGATCGCATTATAGGAGTACGCCTTCCGCAGCTTAAAAAACTGGCTAAGGAGTTTTATAAGGAAGCGGAGCGCGGGGAATTCCTCGAAGCGCTTCCGCATTATTACTATGACGAAAACCAGCTCCACGCGATTCTGCTTTCGATAGAAAAAGACTACGACACGGCAATCGTAAACACAGAGAAGTTTTTGCCCTACGTTGACAACTGGGCAACCTGCGACACGATTATTCCAAAAGTGTTCAGAAAACACAAAAACGAGCTTTTGCCCTACATCACAAAATGGATAGAAAGCGGAGAGACATACACCGTAAGATTCGCTGTCGGACTTTTGATGAGGTTTTTCCTTGATGAAGATTTCAGCCCCGAATATCCGGAGACGGTGAGCAAAATCCGCTCGGACGAATACTACGTCAATATGATGACGGCGTGGTACTTCGCGACCGCGCTGGCTAAGCAATACGACGCCGCTCTCCCCTATATCGAGAACGAAAAGCTGGACAAATGGACTCATAACAAGGCAATCCAAAAAGCGTGCGAAAGCTACAGGGTATCGGACGAGCACAAAGAACATTTGCGGGGATTAAAAAGAAAATAAAGCAAGCGGTTTTAACTTTCCGCTTGCTACTTGGCGCTTGTAATTAAAAACTAAAACAGGGCTGGCTCAAAACTCATAAAGAGAAAGAGCCAGCCTTTGACAATAAAAATAATGAGTTAAATTGCCGCTGCGCGGCAGCTTAATTATTACATAGTGTAATAGCTGAATTTTTCGTTTTTAACGAAAAGCTAAATAAAATTCGCATATAGCTTGCACAGCAAATTTAGCTCCGACAGGAATTTAGCTTGGTAAAGCCAAATTTAGCTCGTGAAGCGAATTTAGCTGAGGCTGACCTTTTGGGGTCAGCCTCGTTTTCTGTTAATCAAGTGAACGTTTCTGAGCCGCGGGAACTCGCTTTTCGTAGCAGGCGAAGGATTCCTCAACCAGCTTTTTGTCGGGTTTCGGAGAGATAAGACTCACAATCGGAACGATGATAAGTCCTGCCAGCATAGCGAACGCGCCGCAGTTGATCGGTGACTGAAGAATTACCGGGAAAGCAGAGCGGAAGAAAAGGTTAAGAAGCATAATTCCGGCTCCGAAAACAAAGCTTATCCAACAGGAGAGCTTGGTTGTCTTTTTCCAGTATAATCCATACAGGAAGGGAGCGAGGAATGCTCCGGCGAGAGCGCCCCACGATACACCCATAAGCTGAGCGATAAACTTTACGCTTTCGTTCTGGCTCTGGGTCTGATAGATTGCGATAAACGCCGAAATAGCGATGAACACAACTACAAAAATTCTTATCAGGAGCACTTCTTTTTTCTCTGTCATCTTTTTGACGATATTGCCCTTTAAGAGGTCGATTGTAAGAGTTGAACTCGACGCGATTACAAGAGAAGACAGCGTCGACATAGAAGCCGAAAGCACAAGGATCACAACAATCGCGATAAGAATATCGGGCAGGCTGGAGAGCATTGTCGGAATGATTGCGTCAAAGCCGACAGCCTCAACGTCAACGTTGAAGAGTCTGCCGAATCCGCCGAGGAAGTAGCATCCGCCGGCTACAATGATAGCGAATCCGGTGGAGATTACCGTACCCTTGCGGATATCCTTTTCGTGCTTGATAGCGTAGAATTTCTGAACCATCTGCGGAAGTCCCCAGGTACCGAGGGATGTAAGTATTACAACTCCCAAAAGGTTAAGCGGATCGGGGCCGAAGAAGGAGTTAAACGCTCCCGGAGCGGAAGATACCGCAGGGTCGTTAACATTTGCAAGACCCTCAAGCGCGGCCATAAATCCGCCCTTGGAGGCGAGCACCGCGGCGATTACCGCGATTATACCGAAGAGCATTATAATACCCTGGATAAAGTCGTTGATGGCGGTAGCCATATATCCGCCGGCGATTACATAGATACCGGTGAGGATCGACATAGCGACGATGCAGTAAATATACGGGATTCCGAACGCCATCTCAAACAGACGCGAGAGTCCGTTGTAGAGCGAGGCTGTATATGGAATAAGGAAGATGAAAACGATGATCGAAGCGCCGATTTTAAGCCCTTTGCTGTCAAAGCGTTTTCCGAAGAACTCGGGCATTGTAGCCGAGTCGAGGTGCTGGGTCATAATACGGGTTCTTCTGCCGAGTATTGCCCACGCGAGGAAGGATCCGATAAGCGCGTTGCCTATACCGATCCATGTTGAGGCTATACCGTACTTCCAGCCGAACTGGCCGGCGTAACCGATAAAGATTACCGCGGAAAAATAAGATGTTCCGTACGCGAAAGCGGTAAGCCACGGGCCTACGCTGCGTCCGCCGAGTACAAAGCCGTTAACGTCTGTGGCGTGCTTGCGGCAGTAGATTCCTACACCTACCATAACGCCGAAAAACAACACCAGCATTAGAATTTTTAATATCATAATTATCCATAGCCTTTCCGCCCACAAATAGTCATCAAGAATCCTTACAACCTTACCGTGGGCGGATAAGGCGTAAAGCGGCGATTTAGTCATCGCTGGCTGCCGCTTGCGGCAAGCTGAGCGGACAACAAAAATCTTTTGGTGTGATTTATCACACTATATCCTCATTTCAGCCACGTTAAACAGGTGACTGAATATTCAGCAATTAAAGCTTTATCTCGTTCTGCTGAGCAACAACGCTCTCTCCGCAGTACTTCTTCCTGAGGACAGGCTTCTCGATTTTGCCGGTAGGATTACGAGGAACATCGGCAAAGATAAGTTTGCGAGGTCTCTTGTATCTCGGAAGCGCCATACAGAAGTCGTTTACTTCGTCCTCAGTGAGGCTAAAGCCGGGCTTTACCTCGATAACTGCGGCGGCGATTTCGCCGAGACGATGGTCGGGAAGTCCGATTACGGCTACATCCTTGACCGCGTTGTTGGAACGCAGGAAGTCCTCGATCTGAACGGGATAGATGTTCTCTCCGCCGGTGATAATAACGTCCTTTTTACGGTCGACAAGATAGATGAATCCGTCCTCGTCGCGCTCGGCCATATCACCTGTATAGAGCCAGCCGTCGTCATCCATAACCTCTTCGGTAGCCTTTACGTCCTTGTAGTAGCATTTCATAACGCCGGGGCCTTTTACCGCGAGCTCGCCGACTCCGTCCGTTATCTCGTTTCTGTCTGGATCGACAATCTTGACCTCCCAGCCGTAGCCCGGAATTCCGATCGCGCCGACCTTGTCGGTATTTTCGATTCCGAGATGTACACATCCGGGGCCGATAGACTCGCTGAGGCCGTAGTTTGTATCATAATCATGGTTGGGGAAGATAGCCTTCCACCTCTTTATAAGCGTCGGAGGCACAGGCTGGGCGCCTATGTGCATAAGCCTCCACTGGCTTAGCTCGTAGTTGTCAAGGTTGATTTTTCCGCTCTCGATAGCGTCGAGGATGTCCTG
This sequence comes from uncultured Ruminococcus sp., assembly GCA_902787145.1. Lineage (GTDB taxonomy): Bacteria > Bacillota > Clostridia > Oscillospirales > Acutalibacteraceae > Ruminococcoides. The sequence goes on along the minus strand of CADAEZ010000008.1, from coordinate 31,422 downwards.
TGCCCACGGCACAAGAAGCCATACGATCGTACATCTCTCCTCGCTTACACAGCGGATAATCCATTCGGGGCTTACGCCTCTGAGCAATACCGCCTTGCCGCCGGAGATAAGGCTGCCGAACCAGTGCATCTTTGCGCCTGTGTGATAGAGCGGAGGAATACAGAGGAACACGTCGTCCTTTGTCTGGTGATGATGAGCCTGCTCAACCTTTGCGGAATGAGAGAGACTCCTGTGCGCGTGCAAAATAGCCTTCGGGAATCCGGTCGTGCCGGATGAGAAGTAAATCGCGCCGTCATCGTCGTCGGTGATATATACGCTGGGAGCCATTGACGAACAGTGAGAAATCATCTTCTCGTAGCTGTCGGCAAAGCTGGGACAATCGTCGCCTACATAGAAGCTGTTCTTTACCTTTGGGACACCGCCGATAATCTGCTCTACGCGTCCGATAAACTCAGGACCGAAAACAAGCGCGTCCGAGTCGGATTTTTCGAGACAATACTTGATTTCGTCGGCTGTGTAGCGGAAGTTGAGCGGTACGGCTACGGCGCCGGCCTTGAGGATTCCGAAGTAAATCGGGAGCCAGTCTAGGCAGTTCATCAGCAGGATAGCGACCTTGTCGCCCTTTTGGATTCCTCTGGTGAGCAGGAGATTGGCGAAGCGGTTGGCGCGCACGTCAAACTCGCCCCATGTAAGCTGCTTGCGAAAAGCGCCGTTCCTGTCGGACTCAATAAGCGAATACTCCCTCCACGTAACGCGCGGGATTCCCTTTACGTCCGGATTAATCTCGACCAATGCCACGTCGTCCTTAAAATATGTAGCGTTTTTTGTGAGTAGTTCTGTAATCGGCATTCTGATTCTCCTTTAATCAATACATTAATGCAATAGAAAAGTCCCGACCTCTTTCGGGACTGGGTAAGTTGTTATAATTATAACGCAATAAAAGTTACAAGTCAATTGTGATAATTAACGGAATTACGGTAACTTTTTTGGTTTAAATTACTAAAGCTTTAAAGCATAAAAGCTTTAAAGCGGTGAAATGTGTATTTTTTGCACAATAATGAGGATGTCGAAAATCACGACATCCCCTCAGTATTAAGTGGCAACTTGTAAGCGGAGCTGTCGCGTTATGCGACAGCTCCGAAAGATCACTTAACCTTAATCTTAAACACCTTTTTAATTGTTTTGGTGTAGTAGTTGTCGTTACCGGAAGCGGTTACCTCGACCTTTACACTGTATTTTTTCTTCTTGAGTTTACAACTCTTGATTTTGATAACGCCCTTTTTGTTTATAGTGAGCTTTTTGTAGATTTTCTTATCTGTACCCTTTTTGAGTATTCTGCACTTGACCGTGCCTTTTGCGTTTTTAATCTTGAGAGGCTTGATCTTCTGAGCTTTTTTGCTGAGCTTTTTAGCCTTGACTGTCTTGTTTTTGGCCGAAACCTTAAGGGTATTCGCCTTAACCTTTTGAGCAGGCTTTACGGTTGGGGCGACAGCTTTGCTGTCGGATTTGGTGTTCGAACCGGGATTCTTTCTGATTGATGCCGATCTGATGTTGTATACAGTACCGTCGGATTTCACTACATTACCTGCTAACGCGGCGATACTATCGGATGTTTTCTCCACCTTGGATACGCGTACATCGCCGTTATAAACCTGATATTCGAGTGATTCTACCTGTAATTCGGCAGGAAGCTCAGCAGCGTACAGCGTTACTCCGTCATTTTCGTAGGCAGTCGGAGCAAACTCGTAATACTGAATCTCGTCGCTGCCCGCTACCTTGACCGCGAGCTTGAAGGTATAGCCGGCGGCTATATCACCGATGTCAGGCTGGAAGTAGAATATCTGCTTTTCTCCGGAAGGCTTGGTATCGGGCTCTGTGGGATTTGCAGACTCGTCATCAGACTTAACTTCGCTTGGCTTTGGAGGGAAAGCCTGCTTGAATCCCTCGGCGAGAACATTGTAGATGTCCTTCTTTTCGCCGTAAGAGAGGCTTGGGTTCTTGTTGATGATGTAATCGTAGATTGTATCGAGGTCATCAGCGGATGTGATACCAAACTTCGGAATAGCTGTAGCGAGAGCCTTTACAGGATCGACGAAAGGGCTGTTGTAATATGTCGGGAGCCAGTCACCGATAACCTCTGTGCCGTTCTCGTGGGGGCAGAGCTTGGTACCAACGATGTTGCCGATAGATGTGATAGTAAGGTGAGGACCGTATTCTGAGCTGTTTGTTGTCCATACAGCCTCGTCAGACTTCTTATCGGGGTCTACAGGGTTCTCAATCTTGTTGCCTGTGAGCTTGGCTGTATCGCCGATACAATCCTTACCGATAGTTATATCAAAAGTCTGGATACCTGTGTTAGATGAGAAGATAACGCAGTAATCCTTATCGGGATCGAGTGTAATATTAGCGGCGTCAAGGTCATACGCATAAATATTGTCGCTTACCTTTTTACAAGCCTCTTTCTTGGCCTGCCAGTTGTAGAAACCTTGCCCGCCTCTCTCCCAGATATGGCAGTAAATTTTCGAATAATTGCTCCAGCCGGAAGCGTCGAAGTAGATATATTCATTTCCCTCAGTGGGATTTTCACGCTCTTCCGTATAGTTTTCGGTTGGTTCGGTTGATTCGTAACCCTCGGTAGGATCTTCGGTTTCCTCCGAGTTTCCGTATTCATAATAATAAGGCTCATCGGAAATCACAACATTCCTCAGGGAGTTGTAGATATATTTTCCCTGTGAAGTAACCTCGCCGTTGTTAACGATCATAAAGTTATCGTCGCCGTCGAGCTCCTTTGTAACCAGGTTAACATCCACGATTCCGTAAGCGTCGGGATCAACCCTGAACTTGAGTGTGACGAGCTCGTTTCCGCTTGAGAAATCAAACGGCCGGTTCGGACTTGTAAAATTAAAATACGCCGGCACAATATCTTTATTATCTATAACCGCTCTGTCGATAACCGGGAAGCTCCAGTCCTCCAGTTTGACCTTTGAGCCGGTGTAGTAAAGCTCAAACTGTCCGTCGGTTATAGGAATATCGGATTGAAGGCTGTATGTTACATAGAACACGTCGCCGTCGATACGCTGATATTTCATCAGATTGTTGTCCAGACAAACGACAGCTTGCAGATCGTCGTTTGTTAACTCTTCGGTTTCATTTATCTCGATATTTTTTAGCGAATTATACACTGAAGCGCCCTTCTCGGTCACTTTTTCCTTATCAATCAAATTATTTTCGGTGTCGTCGAGCACCTCGGCGCAAAGATCGATCAGCGCTTCGCCCTTTGCGTCTTCCCTAACAGAGAAGTACGCTGTCACGAGAACATCTTCGCTTGAAAAGTCAAACGGTCTTTTCGGACTTGTAAAGTTGAACTCGGCTGTATCCTCTGTGGATGCAAGATTATCAATTACCACGGGGTTAATTACAGGGAAATCCCAGGATTCAAGACTCAGCTTGTTGTGGTTATAGCGAAGAGTAAACTGTCCGTCTATAATCGGCTTGGCGGACTTTAGCTTATATGTAACGCTGAATCTGTCGCCTGTTATAACCTGAGATTTTACACTCTCGCTGTTCAGGCATATGTTAGCCGTAAGGTCATCGGAAATAACGTCCTTGATAACGGGAGCAACCGCTATATTTTTAAGCGAATTAAACGCGGCGGCGCCGTTGTCGCTGACTTTGCCATTTGTTATAAGCGGGCAGTTCGTGTCGTCGAGCTCCTCAACATCAAGGTTGACATTCGCGGTACCCTCGGCACCGTCTTTGACGGTAAAGTAAGCCGTTACCAGCTCGGCTCCCTGCGAGAAATCGAATGGTCTTTTCGAACTCGTAAAGTTGAACGCGGCTGTTTTATCGCTCGCGCTGAGGTTGTCGATTACGGAATATTCTACAACGGGAAAATCCCAGTTATCCAGTATAAGCTTGCTGTTGTCATATGTCAGCGTCGCCTGAGCGTCAACTATAGGAGTGTTGTGCTTCAGGTTATATGTTACCTTAAAGGTTTTGTCGCTGATAACTGTCTTACTGACCTCCTCGCCGTTGAGGCAGATTCGGGCTGTCAGCGCATCGGATCCTCCCCAGATATCTCCCGAATCATCGTCGGGGAATTCCTTATATTGGCCGGAACTTGTCCAGCCCCATAATACATCATCACTGTAATATGCAAAGCCTACGTACTCGCCGTCGTAATCAATATCTACTGTACGGTTATCATCGCCATTTGTGAATCCATCGTTAAATATAATATGAGTATATTTGTGAGACAGGTTTATACCGTACATTTGCTCGCCGAAGCCGTTCTCCACCGGGCCTACCATCCTGACTCCCGGCCAGGTGGCATTTTCCTCGCCGTTATCGTTCCACGCGTAGCAGTAAAGATTGCCCCAGCCCTTTAAATCATAGTATACGAGATTTGTGCCGGGTATCGTGTCGTAGTAGAACTCATCATCATCCACAGCGCCGCCGGGGCTGAATAATTCCCATCTATAATCTATATCATCTTCTGTACGAATCAGTCGAAGAACGTCGTACTCCGAGGTTGCTTCAACCAGGATATCGCCCGTATTGTACATCACGTCGTCAAAACCTTCGCCGCTGTTAAGGGGTTTTTGATAGAAGTCGGCGTATGTACTGACATTGTCAAACCGTACCTTGCCTTCGCCCTCAGGCTGTCCCTCTACCCAGTATTCGTCGTTTCTGTCGAGACTATATCCGTCCCAGCAAAGGGCGTACCAGCTGCACGGATCGTTCGGATCATCAATTTCCGAAACATCCAGGATAAAGCTCTTATTTCTGATTGACTCCGTATCGTCAGCCGACGCGGTTATTCCCAAAACCGAGAAACAGCTAACCGCGAGACAAACACAGATTACTACCGATAATACTCTTTTTAACATTGTAATCTCTCCTTTAGTTAAAAAAGTCTTCCATATAATATAACCCCGCGAGAGGCGATTTTGTGACACTTTTTTTAAAAAAATATATTAAAGAGCTATATATTTTATTATACCATACCGATGTCTGTTTTGGTTCACAAAGTTTAGCGCGTTTTTTTGTATAAAACAACGAAACCGCCTGCATACACAGACGGTTCCGAAAAAACTAATCTTATTTTTCGCTGAAAGATACCGAGCGAGCCCATTTGAGGTAGGTGTTCACGTTAGTAGCGTAGGAGGCGGAGTTGCCGCCGAACTGTACCATCCACAACGCGTCCCTGCTGTCGTAAACAGCGATGATACTCTTGGAAGTACCCTGAGCGTTGTCGCCGGCGTAACCGCCCTCAACCTCGATATAGGTAACTCCCATAGACTTTTTAACCTCGGACACCTTAGTAAACGAGGTCATATTGGATTCCCTTACGGCCTGGGCATACTCGTCGAGTGAATACGAATCGCACTCTTTGGCGGAGCGATAGATGTATACATAGTTCTCGCCGGAAGAAAGGCTGAGGTCGGGCATACTGTCCTCGCTGAATTTACTTGTTTCGTCGGCTCCGAGCTCGGAAAAACCGGGTTCGAGCGTAATAGTCATTTCTTTGCACTGGAATTTGCCGTCACTGCCGCCGCATGACGAAAGCATAACTGTCGCCAGCATAACAAATACGGCAAAAACCGATATGGTTATTCTTTTATTCATAATCAGTCCTCCGTTAATTATTCTGATTTTTTCATATTTTTTTCATTTTATCACATTAGGTATCAGAAATCAATAGCAACACGTTTTCTTACCGACAAAAAACGTCCTTATCTCGTTTGGTTGTCAAATTGCACAAAAATAAGGTCGAAAATTTGTGCTGTATTTTTTTAATTGCTTCTCTTAGAATAGTGACAAAAAATATCAAATATTATATAATTATACAAGAAAGCGCCCACGCGCATTTCGGATAGTCATCGCTCGTTTCTGCGCAGCAGAAAACTGAGCGGACATATAATATTTTTTGCTCTATAGGAGTAACTGAATATGTATAACTAATAATAGGAAATCTACTTTGAATAAACATACAAATTTTGAGTGATTTCCTATAGAGCAAAGAAGCGCGCAAGCGCGCGAACGACGCTTTACACGCTCACGGTAAAGCGTCCTCAACCAAATACAGTGAGCGGAAAGGCATTGGCTGAATTATGGGATTAATTAAAGCAGGTTTAGGCGCCGCCGGCGGAGTTATGGCGGATCAGTGGAAGGAATTTTTCTATTGCGACAGTATCGCAAAGGACATCCTCGCGGTAAAGGGACAGAAGCGTACTACCGGACGTTCCTCCAACACAAGAGGCAATGACAACATCATCTCCAACGGTTCCGTTATAGCGGTTGCCGACGGTCAGTGTATGATTATCGTTGAGCAGGGCAAAATCGTAGAGGTTTGCGCCGAGCCCGGCGAGTTCGTATATGATACATCTACCGAGCCGAGCATTTTTACAGGCAAGCTCAGCAAGGGCATTGTAGATACATTCAAACAGATAGGCAAGCGTTTTACATTCGGCGGAGATCCGGGCAAGGATCAGAGAGTGTATTACTTCAACACAAAGGAGCTTGTAGACAACAAATTCGGTACCCAGAACCCGATTCTCTTTAGAGTTGTAGACCACAAAATCGGTCTCGACCTCGACGTAAGCCTACGCTGCAGCGGCATCTACTCTTACAAAATAGACAATCCGCTGCTCTTCTATACAAACGTATGCGGAAACGTCGAGCAGGCGTATAACCGCTCAGAGCTCGATATGCAGCTCAAAACTGAGTTTATCTCGGCCTTACAGCCGGCATTCGGCAAGCTCAGCGATATGGAGCTCAGGCCGAACCAGATTCCGGGTCACGTAACCGACCTCGAAAAAGCTATGAACGAGGCTCTCACCGCGAAATGGTCGGAGCTCAGAGGACTTAAGATTGTCTCCATAGCGCTTAACCCGATCAACCTCCCGCCGGAGGACGCAGAGATGATCAAGCAGGCTCAGCGCGCCGGTATGATGCGCGATCCGGCTATGGCAGGCGCGACTCTCGTAGGCGCACAGGCCGACGCTATGAAGGCTGCCGCGTCCAACGAGGGCGGAGCTATGAACGGCTTTGTCGGTATGGGAATGGCTATGAACGCCGGCGGCGGAATGAACGCCCAGAACTTCTTTAATATGGCACAGCAAAACCAGCAGCAGCAACAGCAACAACAGCAGCAAGCTCAGCAGCAGGCTCCCGCGCAGAACGGCTGGACCTGCGCAAAATGCGGCAGCACCGCCACAGGCAAGTTCTGTCCCAACTGCGGCTCGCCCAAGCCGGCTCAGCAGGACGGCTGGACATGTAAGTGCGGCACGGTTAACAAAGGCAAGTTCTGCCAGGAATGCGGCTCGCCCAAGCCGGCCGGAGCTCCGCTTTACAAGTGTGATAAATGCGGCTGGGAGCCAAAGGATCCGCACAATCCTCCGAAATTCTGTCCGGAGTGCGGCGACCCGTTCGACGAAAACGACCAGGTATAATTACGTAATGCCCGCGCTTACGCGGGCGGAAAGGCTTAGAAATGGCTGATATTTTTGAATATAAATGTCCCAACTGCGGCGGCGCGATAAACTTTGACGCAAACGCCCAGAAGATGAAATGTCCTTACTGCGACAGCGAATTCTCTCCGCAGGCATTTTTAAACAAGGATAAACGACTCGAAGAGCAGGAGCCGGATGACTTTACCTGGCAGGAAAAGGCCGGTCAGGAATGGGACAGCGGCGAGCAGGAGCAGATGAACGTATTCGTCTGCAACTCCTGCGGAGGCGAAATCGTCGGCGACGCCAATACCGCCGCCACGGAATGCCCCTACTGCGGCAACCCCGTCGTACTCAGCGGCAGACTTTCGGGAACGCTGAAGCCCGACTACGTTATCCCCTTCAAGTACGATAAGGAAGCCGCCAAGGAGGAGCTAAAAAAATACGTTAACTCAAAGAAATTCGCTCCCAAAAAGTTTAAGCAGGAGAACACCCTCGAAGAAATCAAGGGAATCTACGTTCCGTTCTGGCTGTTTGACACGGACACCGACGCCGCCGTCAACTATGAGGCGACAACGGTACGCACCTGGTCAGACTCGGATTACGACTACACCGAGACAAGCTTCTTCGATGTATTCAGAGCCGGATCGATGAGATTCGAGAACATCCCCTGTGACGGTTCATCACAGATGCCCGACGACCTTATGGAGTCTATCGAGCCGTTTATTTTTTCAGAGGCGCTGGACTTTCAGACCGCGTATCTCGCCGGCTACCTCGCCGACAAATACGATGTAAGTATGGAGGACAGCATTGAAAGAGCCAACAGACGAGTAAAGAAAAGCTCCGAGGAAGTACTGCGCTCTACTATCGACTATCCTTATCACTCGGTCATCACCAAGTCCAGCTCTGTACAGATTACAAACGGTAAGGCAAAATACGCCCTCTACCCCGTATGGATTCTTAACACCGACCACAACGGCAAAAAATACACCTTCGCTATGAACGGACAGACAGGCAAATTCACCGGTAATCTTCCTGTTGACGGCAAAAAGCTGTTTGCCCTGTTCGCCGGATTAGCCGCGGGGATCGGCGTAATTGTGTTCTTCGTCGGAAGATTATTTGGCTTGCTGTAAGGGGGTGTCGGTATGAAAAAAGTATTATCATTCTTATTTGTAATAGTTATCATCTCGGCGCTTACTCTGCCGTTCTCGGCGGCAGAAAACGGTCAGCTCGTTGTTGACGGCGCCAAGACTATGAACGATACCCAGTTCACACAGCTCACCGAAAAGCTCACGAAGGTAAGCAATGAGGCGGGACTCGACGTTGTAGTAGTGACAATTCCGACGCTCGAATCCGGCACAATGATGGAATACGCTGACGACTACTACGACTATCACGGCTACGCCAAGGACGGAATCCTGCTGCTTATAGCTACCGAGGACAGGAACTGGTACATCTCCACCAAGGGCTACGGAATCACCGCGTTTACGGATTACGGCATTGATTATATCGGCGAAGCGCTCAAGCCCGACCTGAAGAACAGCGAGTGGTACGACGCTTTCGACAAATTTGCCGATTTAGCCGCGGACTTCGTAAAGGAGGCAAGATCCGGCAAGCCTTATGACACTAATCACAAGATCGAGTCTATGTCAGATATACTTTTCGCGGTTGGTGTTTCGGCGTTTATCGGTATTGTTATCGCCGTAGTAATCGTACTTATGGTTAAGTCAAAGTACAAGCCCGTCAAGCTAAAGGCGGAGGCAAACGACTATCTCATCGACGGAAGTCTCGAACTCAAGCAGAGCTACGATCACTTCCTGTACACTCACGTTTCAAGAACCGCCAAGCCTAAGGACAGCGGCGGCGGAAGCTCGACGCATACTTCCTCCTCAGGCAGCTCGCACGGCGGCGGAGGCGGAAGCTTCTAAATACAACGAAAACGGCTCAAAACCCGAAAAGGTTTTGAGCCGTTAGTATTTTATTAAAGACATTTATTCGATTGATTTAAGCTGCTGCGTATATTCTTCGTTCAGCTTATCGGCGATAACCATTCCGCGGATTATATCCTTGACGGTAGAATCCAGCGCGGTGCCCTCGCTGTAGTCGGCGGGATAGATGTAGTCCACCCTGTCCTTTCTGAGCAGTTCGCAAACCTTGTCGTCAAGATTCTGATACACGGCTATAGCCTTGCCGCCGTAGCTTTTCATCATCTTCATACAGGGTACGTCGGACAGTCCGTCGCCGATGTATATCATATTGGTAAAGGGAATCCGCTTGCTGTCGTCCGGCATTGAGCGGTTTAGATCGTCGTCGTTCGAAATATCCGGCACTCCCTTGTTTATGCGATATACAAACTGGGTTTTGTTGGTATAGTTTACGGCGGTTTTAGGCCATACGGCGTTGCCGTCGCTGTCATAAAGATACTCGCAGGCAAAGATGTTCTTAAACTCACCGCTTATCAGCGTACCGTCGATAATCTCTTTCATTCCGGAGGAGATTACGTAGTGCTCGACACGGGCTCCGCATTTTTCTCCGAACTCGTTAATCCTGCCGAACCAGTCGATCACACCGGGAAAAAACTCTATCCCCTTGCCGTTCTCCTCAAGCCTCTCGCGCTTCAGGGGAATGTTTTTTTCGTTGGAAATCTTTATCGCGGCGTACATATAGGCGAGCACGGAGTCCATCTTCTCGCGACGCTGTACTTCGTTGGTAAAGTCCCAGAACTCGCTCACCTTTATTCCCAAGCTGGGGATAAAGCGGTAGTTTTGCATATCCTTTGTACACAGGGTTTTGTCGAAGTCGTACATTAACGCGATAATCGGTTTGCTCATTACTTATATTCCTTAATCTCTACGCTCTTGATCTTGATATCCTTTACAGGCTTATCGTTAGTTCCGGTTTTGGCAGCGGCGATTTTATCCACAACCTCCATACCGTCGATAACCTGGGCGAATACCGTATGTCCCGCGTCACCGGCGTTATACGCGCCGTCGAGCGACGGATTGCCGCCGTTTTCGTTATAAAGGGTCTGTATCTGGTCGGGAACCACGTCGGCGTCATAGCAGGAGGGGCCGAAGTACTGGAGGATCTGAGGAACGGTATTGGCGTCCTTGCCGTACTTCTGGAGCTGAGCTTTGATGTTCTTCCAGTTATCCTGCATCTGCTTGAAACCGCCGTTCTTTTGGAAGTTCTCTTTGTTATTCTGGTTTATAAAGAACTGGCTGCCGTTGGTATCCTTGCCGCTGTTAGCCATAGCTACCGAGCCGCGGATGTTGTTGAGCTTGTCACAGAACTCATCCTCAAAGGCTGAGCCGAAGGCGCTTGTGCCGCCGGTACCGTCCTGATTCTCGTAGTCGCCTGTCTGAATCATAAAATTGTTGATAACACGGTGGAAGATCACGCCGTTATATTTGTTCGCCTTGGCGAGCTTGATGAAGTTCTCTACGGTTCTCGGAGCATACTGCGGGAAAAGCCTGAGAGTAATATCGCCCTCTGTGGTATGAATCACGGCAATATTCTCGCCCTTTTCCGGCTTATCAAGCTGGAAGCCGTACTGCTCGTTTTCGGCATAGGTAATCTGCGGATCGAGGTCGCATTTCGAGGTATCCACTCCCATTTTCTTTAAGTCCTCAACCGCGGGGCTGGACTTTTTCGCGGCTTCGGTGGGCTTTGCGGAAGCAGAGGAAGACGAGGTCTTGGAGGATGAATCCGTCTTGTTGCCCGAGCAGGCCGATAGAGCCAGTGCTCCGGAGGTAATCATAGCCGCGGCAAGTGCGGCGGAAACTATCTTTTTGATTTTCATATAAACATTCCTTTCGATTATAATAACCTTATCTTTTATTGTATTACAAATCAAAACAAATTGCAATAGTAATAAACCCCTCAATTAAATCATATTATTGAATATTATTGAAAAGATACGGAGGAATATAAATGCCATATTTACCTGAGGGAGAACTGCTGAACAAAGAGGAAAACCGGCTGTACATAAATAACCCCGAAAAACTCCCGGAAGCGCTTTACGGACAAAAGATACTGGAGGCAAAGGCGCTGATTTGTGACAGAGAGCATAACCTGCGCCTCAACCTCGGAGGAATGAGAGCCGTTATCCCGCGTGAGGACGGGGCTATCGGAATCCGCGAGGGAAGTGTGCGCGATATCGCGATCATATCCCGCGTCAACAGGCCTGTATGCTTTGTAATCAACAGAATCGAGGAGGACGAAAACGGAAAAATCGCTATCCTGTCGCGCGAAAAGGCGCAGCGGATGTGCTTTGACAACTATATCGACACGCTGACTCCCGGCGATATTATCGACGCTAAGGTCAGCCGCACGGAGAACTTCGGAGTGTTTGCCGACATAGGATGCGGAGTTGCCGCGCTGATGCCTATTGACGCTGTCTCGGTGTCGAGAATCGAGCATCCCGGAGAAAGGTTCAGAGCCGGAATGAACATAAAGGCTGTAGTAAAATCCATAGAAAACGGCAGGATCAGCCTGAGCCACAAGGAGCTTTTGGGCACCTGGGCAGAGAACGCCGCCAAATTCTCGGCAGGCGAAACCGTGACGGGTATCGTCAGGAGTATCGAGAGCTACGGCTCGTTTATCGAGCTTACTCCGAACCTCGCGGGGCTGGCCGAGGTGCACCCCGATATCCGCGAGGGTATGCGCGTCAGCGTTTATATCAAGAGCATAATCGAGCGCAAGATGAAAATTAAGCTTATAATAATAGACACATTCGACGATCGTGAACCGCCGAAAAGGCCGGAATACTTTTTGAGCTCGGGACATATAGACAGGTTTGTATACTCGCCCGAAAGCTGTCCCAGGGTAGTTGAAACGGTGTTTGAATAAAGGAAGGGTATCCTTCGATTTCGCTACACTCAGAATGACGTCCTTTTCCTGACATCTAACAAATTAAAAGGCTGACTCAAAACTCATAAAGAGAAAGAGTCAGCCTTTGATAATAATATAATAGTTAATAAGGTAAATTGCCGCTGCTCGGCAGCGAAAATATTACATAAAGTAATAGCAAAATAAAATCCGCGTACAGCTTGCACAGCAAATTTAGCTCCGACAGGAATTTAGCTTGGCAACGCCAAATTTAGCTCGTTAAGCGAATTTAGCTCCCTAGTCTCCTATCATTTTTCTTCTGATTTCATAAATCTGTCTTTCGTCTACTCCGCAGCTTCTTAGGTAATTTTCCGCGTTTTTGTACTCGTAGTTTATGTACTTGAACATCTGGTACATAGCTTCTCTCGGAGTAAAGAGGAAAGGATGATTAATGATAAGCTTGTCATCGTCGTTTTTAAGAAAGTCATCCCATTGTTTTACGAGATACTTAAACCTCGGTTTAAGCATAGTGCGGCTGATACAATAGTCAAAGGCTATGTCGCTCATCTCGGCTCCGGAAATCGCCAGCACCAGCGCGCTTATGATACCTGTTCTGTCCTTGCCGGCGTTGCAGTTGTACTGGACAACTCCGTCGGTGTAGGCTAAATGGCCGAACACGTCCTTAATCCAGCCCTTGTAACATTCCAGCCACTGGATATAGCTCTTGCCCCAGCCGGTAAAGTTCCTGCTCGGGTCGTCTAAGCCGTCGGCAAATCCGAGGGAGTCAGCCCTGCCGAACATCGGCAGGCGGATGTACTCTACTCCAACGGTGTCGAGACTGCTGGGAAAGTCAAGGATACTCTTTTCTCCGCGAAAATCCAGAGATTTTTTTATCCCGTATTTTTTAAGAAAATTAACGTCCCTGTCGCTTAGCTCAACGGGAGCCTCACTGCGGACGAATACGCCGAAATTAGTTATTTTTCCGTATTTTGTAGGATAACCGCCGAGGTCGCGGCAGTTGCTCATACCCTCAAGCGGAAGTCTTTTGTAATACCTCATAATATCACCGACTTAATTGTAGCATAGATTGATGATAAAGTAAAGTAAAAGCGTAGCGTAAAGCCCGTCATTCTGAGCGTAGCGTAGCGGAGTCGAAGAATCCCCTTTCTCTTTATAGTGGTAAGATAATGTCGTTTTTTAGCCGTCATCTATAGGTGTGGGATCCCTCGACAGGCTCGGGATGACGAGCGAACAGAAAGCGGCTCACCGGGAGCCGCTTGTTCGTTTTGGAAGAATTATCCTTGCCGCCTCGGGCAGGACAGTGATTTTTGCGTACTTTGTCTGTACAATCTCGCCGTCGATTCCGATTTCGACGGGGGTGTCGCTTATGTACTCCACGGTCGCGCATTTCTTATGGGTTACAAAGCCGAGCTTGGGATTGTCAATATGTTCACCCTTTATAAAAGTAGGCAGCAGGGATACAAACTTTATCACCCCGACGGTGGGAATCGACATAAAGTCGATAAGGCCGTCGCTGTTATCAGCCTGCGGCGAGCATTTTATTCCGCCGCCGTAGTACTTTCCCTTAGCCGAAACCGACAGAAGATATGTACCCGGGTTTTCGATTGTATGTCCGTCGGTTTTTATCTTAAAGTTATGCTTTCTGCCCTTTAGCAGGCAATAGAAAATCGAGAGCTTGTACGCGAGGCTCGCCGTGATAAACCTGCGGTTCTTAAATCTTGCGACGTTCTTGGCGACCGCGCAGTCGTAGCCGATTGTGATTGAATTGCAGCTAATATAATCTCCGCATTTCAGCAGGTCAACCTTGGTTTCAGTGCCGTTCGCGAGATTATTTAAATCCAGAAAATCCTCTTTGGAAAACCCGAAGCTGCGGATAAAGTCGTTGCCGCTGCCGATAGGCACAACAGCCACGGCGCAGTTTTTGAGGTCGTATACTCCGCTGAGCACCTCGTTGACGGTGCCGTCGCCTCCGCAGGCAAATATCCTGACGAAATCGTCACATCCGCTTACAAACTCACGCGCAATCCTTATAGCGTCTGAGCGGCAACTCGTATATTTTACCACCGGATTTTCGAGGCTGAGCTTTTCGAGCTGGTCTGTGACTCTCCTGTAGCTCTCGTTTTTTCCCGCGTGTTTGTTGATAATAACCAGGTTGCGCAAATGCTCTCGCTCCATTTCCCCTGTTAAAAAACAAAAGTCTGATTATCGCTGATACAGCGTAAAAAATAAATGTAAATACACAGAAATTGAGCATCTCGGCTCCTCCTTTACAATGTCTTTAATTACATTATATAGGATTTGCTGTCCGATAAAACGGACTTTGCTATGCTCAATCTCCGGATAATTGTAAAAGTAAACCGGGTTTACTCTGTATTTTTATTAGTTTTACCGCTAAAGTCGAAGTATTCTACTCCATTGATTATAACAGTATTTTTGGAATTGAAAAGATAGGAAATATCCCTGTTGATCAGCTGTTCCCTGACGTATTTTACGGTGAAAACGGAATCGGACTTAACCGACCAAGAGCCCTTGGTGACAGTCTGGCCGGTAACACGCTTAAAGGTACCGTTTTTGGAGAAGACATATCCCTTATCCTTATCCTTGGTGAACCACTTGCCGATGAGTTTTTTGTTGAGCTTGGGTTTATCGGGAGGCTTAACGTCCCAGGCCTTGGCCTCGGCGCGAACGAGGATATATCCAATTTCGCTTTCCTCACTGATGAGCTCAAGCCTGTAGCCGTCCTGCTCATTACCCGACAGGATGTACTCAAAAACACCCTTAAGGGTTGAGTCGAGGTTGATATAAATCTTCTTTTTCTTTTTACCGGAGACGTCCTTGTAATCGCCTACGGTGACGATACTACCGTAGTTCTCCTGAGCCACACCGTCAGAGGTAAAGGTATAGTAAGGCACAGGACCCGTACTGCCGCTGTCGGATTCAAGACACCAGCTGCCGATAATATCCTTGACGGAATAGCTCTTGACGTCGTTGCGGATTTCTTTTTCGGTAGGCTCCTCGTCGGGAGTTTCGACCGTCTGCTTTATATGATAGGGCTTGACATAGTCTACGTGGGTTTTCTGGATATACCGAAGCGAGAAAACGGTAAACGCCGAGATAAACAGGATGTAAACTATCGCGATTACAAAAATATTGAATTCAGCCAGCTTAAAATACTTCGGCTTTACGCTGAGGGTTTCGGGCTTTTCGACTCCGTCCTTAGCCTGTAGCTGGACGTAGCCGTCCTTGCGGAAGTCGTTGAACTCGACGTTTTTGTCGATTTCGTGCATACAAAACGGACACAGAGTTTCGGAATCATCAATCTCCTTGCCGCATCTCGGACATATCATTTTCTCACCTCCTTATTGTTTTTAGGCATCACCGCGCAATCCGCACATCATAATTGTGCGGTAATGCCTATTTTTATTATTTATTATTATTTATTATTATTTATTATTATTTATTATTCTTTATTATTGCTTAATATTATTCCTGATACATTGAACTTACTTTATTAATATATTCGGCGAACCTCGCGCGGACTTCCTTTGGTGATATAATCTCGGCACCGTCGCCGAGCGCGAACACCCATCCGAAGAACTGCTCGCTGATGTTAACGTTAACCTTTACGATGAAGCGTCCGTCGCGGTTTTCGTCAGCTGTTATAAAGACATCTTTGCCGAATCTGTCGGCAATTATACCGACAAAATCATTTTTGACCGACATTTCGATCGGAGCAGGCTCGCCTGCGAACATAGAGAACGTCGACTTTGCGTAGTCGGCCAGGTTGAGCTTGTCAAACAGCTCTCTTCCCTGACGTTTTTTATCGGTGACGGTGATGCTCTCCATTTTGTCTACGCGGTAGTGGCGGATCTGGGAGTTTTTCTCGTCATAGGCTATGAGGTAATAGTTCTCGTCATCCCAGCACAGCGCCCACGGGCTGACGCTGTATAGCTCGCCGCCGCGCCGGCGCTCCAACTTGATTTTTTCGGTCGAGCCGAGGTCAAGCCTCCAGCGGTTATAGTAGAAGGTCACGGACAGATTTTTGCTTATCGCGTCGTGCAGGCGGTCTACGCTGTAGTAAATTGTCTCGTTCGAGGTTTTTACGCGGTTCGAGATTACCACCTGGTTTTGCAACAGCTTAGCCTCGTTTTCGCCGGCGAGGCTCTCGACCTTTTTTATCAGCTCAAAGCTCTTTTTCTGTGTTATAAACTTTGAGCCCTGGATCGCGTCCACAAGCAGCTTCAGCTCGGAAATCTGAAAATCCCTCGACGCGATATAATAGCGCACAGTCTTTGTTTTCTCGCTGCAAATATCGAGTCCGAAGGCCTCCAGCGTACGTAAATCGTCGTAGATACTCTTTCGCTCGGCGGATATTCCGTAGGCTTGGAGCTCACTTATAATCTCGCTGATTGTGAGGCCGTGAGTTTCGTCCGTCTTTTCTAAAAGTATTTTTTGGATATACAGAAGCTTCTGCTTCTGACGTGATGATCTCGGCATTTTTCCTCCGAATAACTATATGGTCTGTGACAGAGCAATAATGACCGGCATTGTGATTATCGAAAAAATAGTTGTAACAGATACCAGCCCGACCGACAGGTCGACATCTCTGTCGAATTTAGTCGCGAACATTGTCGTGGTAGCCGCTACGGGAGCCGAGGCTGCAATAGTACAGGAGACGAGGATGTCTCCGCTTACGCCGCAAAGCGACATTATCAGCAGCGATACGCACGGCACCAGCGCGAGCCTCATAAAGGCAACCGCATAGATACCCTTGTCCCTTAGCGACTTCAAAAGGTCTGCCTGCGAGAGGTGATAGCCGATCACAAGCATAGGCACCGGGGTGTTTAGCCCGGCAAGATAGCCGACAGGACTCATCAGAATCTCAGGCAGGTGAATCCTCAGAAAGAAGAATAACACCGCCGCAAACGCTCCCAGTAATCCGGGATTGAGTATGATTTTTTTAAGCGTGAGGCACTTTTTGTCTCCGCTCATATCGGCGAAGCCGTAGCTCCATACAATTATATTAAACACAGCGACAAAAACAGAGCCGTACAGTACTCCGCTGTCGCCCAGAAGCGCTTGTTGCAATGGCAAAGACATAAATCCGCAGTTGGAGAATATCACAGCGAAGCGCATAACTTTGCGACGGTTTTCACTCTGTTTTTTAAACATCAGCCGCACGACAAGTATGGTAAGAATATGAATCAGCACGGCGCATACGGCGGCGACTCCGAGGTTCAGGATAATCTCCGGGGTGAACTCCGCCTTCTGAAACGCCTGAATCATAACGCAGGGCGTAGCAAGATACAAAACAACATCGGTGAGATATTTTGCGCCGCTCTCGGCAATCAGCTTTGTCTTTCCGCAGATAAATCCAACGGCGATAAGTATAAAAAGTATCGCGACCTGCGCGGCGACAATCAGAATATTACCAATCATAAAACTACCTCATAATTTATATCGTCAGGCGCTTTCATTGTAAGACATAATTCCAGATATTATCATTATACCAATTATCCCGATAAATTACAATAGTTAAAACTAACAATTCGGCTAAATACGAAAAACTCAGTGTTTAAGCCAAAGCAGGGAATTTCCATTGTGATTATTGTATAAAAACAACTTTTGTAATTGTGCAATTTGTACAAAGTTACAAAGTTTTGCAAATTCGTTGACTTTTAAAAAAGATTATGTATAATAAATTCTGTAAACAGAAATGTGCTTACATTGTATATATTCAATTTTTTATGAGGAGGTCATTTATAATGGCAACAACTAAGAAAGCTGAAACAGAAGCAAAGAAAGAGACAAAGACAGCTGCTAAGGCTGCTGAAAAGACAACTAAGACCGCTACAAAGGCTGCTGCTAAGACAGCTGCTAAGGCTGAGGAGAAGAAAGCTCCTGCTAAGAAGACAGCCGCTAAGAAAACTGCTACAAAGACAGCTGCCAAGGCTGAGGAGAAGAAGGCTCCCGCTAAGAAGGCTGCCGCTAAGAAGCCTGCTGCCAAGAAGACAACAACTAAGGCTGCCGCTGCTAAGACAAACGTTGAGGTATTCGTAGAGTTCGGCGGTACACAGGTTGCTATCGACGACGTTATTAAGAACGTTAAGCTCACAAACGGCAAGGCTGCCAAGAATATCACAGTTTACCTCAAGCCCGAGGAGAGCAAAGCTTACTTTGTTGCTGACGGCGACGAGAAAGAAATGGACGTATTCTTCTGCTAATCACAAGATTACTACAGGCTCGGAATTATCCGAGCCTGTTTTTTTATTTAGTGATTAGTTTTTAGTGATCAGTTAATGACGTGTAGACAGAATCTATATATCGGTACACTGCTGTGCCCGACAGAATTTATACGCAAGCTACGCTTGCACAGCAGATTTAGCTCCGACAGGAATTTAGCTTGGCAATGCCAAATTTAGCTCGTGAAGCGAATTTAGCTGAGGCTGACCGTTTCCGGTCAGCCTCTAAGTCTTAGTTATCTGTTTTAAATGTATATACCTTGCTCCAGTTTGAATACACAAACGTATTGTTTCCAATTATATGCGACCTTACCCTGACGTAATATGTCATATTTTCGTCATAGTCAAATATCTCATAGCTTTTTCCGTGGAGTACCGGCATAGATAGGCTGTTTGAAAAATCCTTATTTGTAGAATACTCAACATCACAGAAATAATCTACATCAGATGAGTAATCCCAGTTTACGGTATAGCCATAGGACGATTTTTCAACCGACTTGATTATCGGCGTCTGCGGCTGTATATCGAACCTCAGCTTAAATTGCTGTGAAGTGTACAAGCCCCTTATAAATACATAGTAATCGCCGGGTCTATTAACATCTCTGGGATATTCAATCTGATACTGATTTTTAGGTATGTTTTTACCCTTGGCGTCCTTGACGATAACCGAATACTTCGGCGCCTTACCGGTGTACTCAAACTTTGTCTTGCTAAGCTTTGCAGTTTTTATCTTTTTTACTTTTTTAGCATAAGTAACCTTGCTTTTGCCGCTTGCCTTAAGCGGAACCTTGACTGCCGCGTATTTGGTGGACTTGGTTTTGCACGTTTTCTTGCAGCTTCCGCCGCTGAACGCCTGTACCCATTGGTACTCGCCGTATGTATCACGGAAGCAACCGATTCCTACGCGTTTAAAGCTTGCGCGCATAATATTCTTTTTGTGCATAGGGGATTTCATCCAGGCCTTCATAACCTTGGCAGGGGTTTTGAATCCGTGGGAGATATTCTCGCCTGTTTCGGGAGTCCAGCTATATGCTGTAGAGCATTGGCTTTTGTTCGGACGTGTGTGCGAATACATAACCACCAGCTCGGCAGCTCTGGCCATAGCCTCTTTGGTGAGAGACGCGTCGAGCTTCAGGGCTTTAAGTCCTGCTTTCTTTCGGCTTTTGTTCATTATCTTAAGCACCTTTTGGGCGTAGGAATAGTTGAACCCGCCCTTTATGGTACGTGTTTTAGCCGCTGCCTCCGGCGCGAAAACCGCCGCGGACATAAGTACGGTAAATACAAGAACAAATGATATAAGCTTTTTCAAAATAAATACATTCCCTTCTTTTACGCTGTAAACGTATACACCTTGCTCCAGTCGGAATAGACGCATCCGATGTCGCCGACGTCATACGCTCTTACCCGGACATAATACTCCCTGCCCTTTACGAGCGAGGACATCTCGAAGCTTTGTCCCTTGACAACCATCACCTTGCAGCCGGAGAAGCTCTTTTTGTCGCAATACTCCAGCTCAAAATTTCCGTTACCGGGAACCGACCCCCAGCTTGCCTTATAGCCGTATGCCGAGGCAGTAACCGAGCTGATAGTCGGAGTACGCGGCACAACCCTGAACTTTACAGTAAACTCCTGCTGGGTGTACACGCTGTTGACGCAGACGTTATACTCGCCTACGCCCCTTACCTTTTCGGGACAGGATACCTTGTAGTATTTCTTCGGAATCGACCTGCCCTTGGCGTCCTTGACAATTACCGAATACTTAGGCGCGCTTCCGCTGTATATAAACTTAGTCTTTTTCAGCTTTACAGATTTGATTTTGCAGACATCCCTGATTGTTTTAGCGTGGCTTTTAGCCTTGCCCTTGGCGGAAATCTTTACATCTACGTATTTAGTTCCATTGTCTTTACAAATCTTAGAGGTCTTGCCGGCGCTGAACGCCTGAACCCAGTATACCTGGCCTCCCGAATCAAGAAAACACCCCACTCCGACGCGGGTATAATCCTTGCGCAGGATGTTCTCCCTGTGGCCGGAGGATTTTATCCAGCCCTTCATAACCTCCTCGGGAGAGAACGCGCCGTAAGAAATGTTCTCGCCGGCGGTCTGGCTCCAGCTATAGGCGGTTCCGCAGAATTTACCGTTCGGACGGGTGTGGGAATAGCGCACACGCAGCTCGGCCGCGCGCAGCATTGCCTCGTCGGTGAGCTTGTCGTCGAGCTTGAGCGCCTTCAGCCCCGCTCTGCTTCTGTGTTTATTTATGATTTTATGGACTTTTTTGGCATAGGAATAGTTGAACCCACCCTTTACCACACGAGTTTTTGCGGATGTGGAAAAGTGAGCGGCTGATGACAAGATAAAAAACGTCAGCAATACGCAAATTATCTTTTTCATACTCCAACATACCTTTCATTTAAACTTATCAGCTCACGTTGCTTTGCTGTTTATTTTCGGTGTGCTTTTCGACAAAGAACCTGATGATATCCTGTCTTGTTACAATGCCGATAAACTTGTTTCTGTCGTCCACAACGGGTACAAAGTTCTGTTTAATAGCCTTTTCTATCAGTTCCTCGTCGGTGGCGTTGACCCTGACGGGAAGCATAAAGTCCTCTCTGACGATATCGCCTACACGGTAGCTCTCCTGGTCTTTGATACTCGCTCGGCCATAGCGCAGGATATGCCACAAAAAGTCGCCTTCGGTGACGGTGCCGACATAGTCGCCGTCGCGTGTAATTACGGGAATGGCGGTATAGCTGTGGCTGCGCATTTTTTCGAGCCCCTGGCGCATAGAGTTATCGTCATATACATAGCTTAGATCGCTTTTTATTTTAAGCAAATACAGTATATTCATTTCAAAATCCTCTAAATACTTTTCTACAATTATACTATAGACTATTTGTGACAAAAAGTCAATAGTAGTGAAATTATTTTGTGCAATATTCACATCATAGCAATAAAAAGGAGCCGCCGCGTAATAAAGCGACAGCTCCACTGTTTATACTAACATCCGCAGCCCGTCTCGATATTTTCGGGGTCGATATCCGCAAGATTGGGCGGAAAGAACTGTTCAACCGGGAAGTCCACCTTAGAGAACATATCGCAGGGATTGTCGGTTGAGGTTACACATTCCTTGTCGGGTACACAGAAATCGAACGCCGGGATAAGCATCTGGACAGTACGCTTTAGCTGTACAATCGTAAAAACTCCGATCGTGGCCAGTACCGAGCGCGCCTGTGACGGTACAATCGGAGCGCCGAAATACTCGGTTACACATTCGGGAATCGCTGCCGACGGCATACAGGGACTGCAACACTCGGTAAGGCAGGCTGTCAGCGCCATAGGACGGGCTACCTGCACCTTTGCGACAGGCAGGCTCTGGTCGCTTGGATCAACACAAGAGCCGGCAGGCTCGCTGGTGAACACCGCTACGCTGCCGTTGCCGCCGTAGAGGATGACGCGCTTCGCAAACACCGACAGTCCGCTTACGGTAGCCGGAGCGGAGCCGTCGCTTGTGAATACGTCGAGCACAATCTCGAAGTAGAAGGTCATATCAACGGAGTAAAATCCGCAATGATAGGTCACGGGCTCGACGTTGACGACAGTGTTGATGATATTAGCCTCGCGGATTCTGGCCGATACGGCGTTGTTTATAATCTGCTGGTTGGCCTCGGTAAAGAACACGCGCATCTCGGACAGACAATCCTTGTCGCCGCAGGAATCATAGACGCGGTCGGCGTCGATACAGAAGCTCTGGTCTTCATTCCGCTGTGAATTTACAGGAACATCAGGCATAAGTATTACCTCCAAATTTTATTCTGACAATACATCATATGGAGGTAAGTCATAAATGTGAACAGGAAGTAAGATGATTTCTGTTTTTATAAACTATATAATGTAAAAATATATATATGTTTTTTCTACGTTAAATAGTTTATAGTAATTTATCCTCCGATCCTCCGAATAACACACTCAAACCCCGATAAACACTGGCTTTTTTACGAAAGAACAATCCTCCGACAATCCTCCGACAATCCTCCGACAATCATCACTTTAACCAATGATTTCAACTAAAACGAACGATAACAGTCGTCATCCTGAGCTTGTCGAAGGATCCCACAATGAAAGATGACGGCTTCTTAGCGCTCTGTCCTACCGCTATATAGAGGCAGGGGATCCTTCGATTCCGCTGCGCTACACTCAGGATGACGGCAGGGGCCGCTTCGCTCCACTCAGGATGACGTTTATAACATCTCTCACTAACAAGCAAAAAACACCGATAATTGCGTAAAACAACGCAATTTACAAATAAAAAAACGAGCCTTTCCTTTTTTTTTTGGAAAGACTCGCTTGTCTTTACTTTATTATTACCTTTGCTGTTTTTGTGAACTTTGCGTCGTAGTTTTTGTCGCCCGTTACGCTAATCTTAATTTTGATTTTGTAACTTCCCTTTTTGTAGGCTCCTTTTTTGAATGTTACCGCTCCTGTTGTTTTGTTGACCGAGATTTTCTTTAGGATTTTTCCGGACGTACCTTTTTTTACGAGCTTATAGCTTACCTTGCCCTTGGCATTCTTAACCTTTATGAGCTTTACTTTTGTTTTGCTCTTTTTGAGGGTGGATTTTGACAGCTTTCTGTTCTTTACAGTAATCTTTACGGTGTTAGGTCTTTTGACCGGAGCTACGGTTTGCTGCTGTTTGGGAGCCGGAGTTGCGGTGGGAACGGTTGTCTCCTGATTAGCGGTCGATTCGGTCGCGGGAACGGTTGTCTCCTGATTAGCAGTCGATTCGGTCGCGGGAACGGTTGTCTCCCAAGTTGCCGGTTCGTCCGCCTTATCCCTGCCCGGCCATCTTCCGCCGGAGTAAACCTCGCCGTCTACGGGGGATTTGTTTACACCATACTGTCCGTTGCCGTAGTAGTAGAACCATTCGCCGTTGTAGGTTTTAGGAAGGACATACTCCGACTGTGTAGTTTCGCCCGGTTCGCATACGAAAATCATTCCGTCAAAGCTGTCCACTCCGCTCGGATAAAAGCCGTATTCGTCCTCGCCGGGGGCGTAATCCAAACAGTTGATAATCTGTGTCTGTACCGCCGCCTCGCTGAGAGCAGCGTTCTCCTTGTCGTTATGATTGGTGACGGCGTTGTTCCAGATAATTGTTTCTACATCAGCGGGAACCTCGGCAATAAATATACAGGGGTCAGCCGCCTCACGGGCTGATACCGCGTATCCCGGCCAGCCGCCCTCATCATAGACCTTGTACTCCTCCATAGAGCAGTTCTTTGTGCCATCCCACCAGAATATGCCGGCGCAGCAGGAGCTGAGACTTTGTCCGTCGTAGCGGTCGTTGTACTCGTTTTTCCACTCGTCGGGCATATAGAAGCGATACTGCTTTGTATTGTCCTGTGACGTAACCACCTCGGTTATATCACGCATATGGTTTTCGTCACCGTAATTCGCCGACGCCGGGAATACCGCGAATACCGCCGCGAAAACAGCAAGTGAAACGATGATACCCAAGGATTTTTTAATAGTTTTCATAAGTTTTACCTCCTTTATATCTGAATTATACCACGCTAATCTAAAGTTCATATAAATTTTTACCTTATAGGGTAAAAAAAAGGGACTGTTATGCCGCGCACAACAGTCCCTGCCGTTTTACCTATTATTCCATATACTGAATATATGGCGTTATTCCTCTGACTGCGCGGCGGCGATAACCTTCTGGGCTACGTTAGCCGGAGTGTCCTCGTAGCGGACAAACTCAAAGGTGTAGCTGCCTCTGCCCTGTGTGCACTGACGAATGAATGTAGCGAAATCGCTCATCTCGGCTACAGGCACATCGGCCTCAACAATCTGCATACCCTTTTCCTCAGCCGGGTTCATACCTGTTACACGGCCTCTGCGCTTGTTTACCTCGCCCATTACGTCTCCCATATTATCGTCGGGAACTGTAGCGGCGAGCGCGCCGATAGGCTCAAGCAGCGTGGGCTGAGCGTTTGGCATACCGTTCTTGTACGCGATTGTAGCGGCCATCTTAAAGCTCATCTCGGAGCTGTCTACCGGATGGTAGGAACCGTCGTAGAGATTAGCCTTGAGTCCAACCATCGGATATCCGGCGAGGGGACCCTTCTGGATTGCTTCTCTGAGTCCTTTTTCTACTGCCGGGAAGAAGCCCTTTGGAACCGCTCCGCCGACGATACTCTCTGTAAACTCAAGAGAATCGCTGTCGCAGGGAGAGAACTCAATCCATACGTCGCCGAACTGACCGTGTCCGCCGGACTGCTTTTTGTGACGACCCTGAACCTTGACAGGCTTGCGGATAGTCTCTCTGTAAGCAACCTTCGGAGTCTCAAGAACCGCGTCAACATTGTATTTGCTCTTTATCTTACTTACAACAACGTCCAGGTGCTGCTCGCCGAGACCGTAAACAACCATTTCGTGGGTCTCGTGGTTGTGGAAATACTTGACAGAAGGATCTTCCTCCATAATCTTCTTAACAGCCTGAGCAACCTTATCCTCGTCGCCCTTCTTCTTGGGCTTGATAGCCATAGCATAGGACGAAACAGGATATTCGATACCCTCAAGCGTAACCTTTCTGAGAGGAGAGCAAAGGGTGTCGCCGGTCTTGACGTCGTTAAGCTTCGGGATAGCGCCGATGTCGCCGGCTCCGATATACGGAGCGTCCTCCTGCTTTTTACCGCGGACTGTGAGAACCTTTGTGATACGAACGTTCTCGCCTGTACGCATATTGATTACAGGAACATCTGAGCCAATCTTGCCCGAAACAGCCTTTATGTATGAGAGCTTGCCTACGAACGGGTCGCTGACTGTCTTAAACACGATACCGGCAGCGGCGCCGTCAATCGAAACAGCGATGTCAACGGGTTCGCCGTTAACGTCAACCGCCAGCTCGTCGTGTGTATCAGCCTTGGGAGCAAGCCATATAAGCGAATTTAGGAACATATCGAACGCGAATGTATTGTGCGCGTCGCCGCAGAATACCGGACAGATAGAGCCATCCTTTACGCCCTGGGATACGCCTACGGCGATTTCCTCGGGAGTAAACTCCTCGCCCTCAAGGAACTTGTCGAGCATCTCCTCGGATGTCTCGGCAACAGCCTCCTTGATAGCCTCTCTGAGGCCTTCGAGACGGTCGCCCATATCGGGCATATCTGTCGGAGTAGCCACGCCGTTTTTGTCGTACTTATAAGCGCGGTACTCGAAAAGGTTTACATAAATCTCGGCCTTGCCGTTTTCGATATACGGTACAACTACCGGACATACGGACGGGCC
Organism: uncultured Ruminococcus sp.; assembly: GCA_902787145.1. Classification (GTDB taxonomy): domain Bacteria; phylum Bacillota; class Clostridia; order Oscillospirales; family Acutalibacteraceae; genus Ruminococcoides. The sequence continues at coordinate 5,594 of CADAEZ010000008.1, read as the reverse complement.
GAATGTAGCTTTTAAATCCTCGAATACGCGATAGAAACGGGCGTTCTCGTCGCATACGCCGTTTACGAAGAAAAGCTTGGCGATTCCCTGTTTTTCGGCTGCCTTAACAGCCTTTTCTGTGCCTACGTCTACGCCGTCTTTACCCGAAACCACGATAAGCGCCGAATCTGCCGCGCGCATACCCTCGGCAACGCCTCCCTCAAAGTCGAAGAGACCCGGGGTGTCGATAAGGTTGATCTTTGTGTTCTTCCACTCAATCGGCGCAACCGCTGTCATAAGCGACGCCTGGCGCTTGATTTCCTCAGCGTCATAGTCGAGCACAGTGTTGCCGTCGGAGATTTTTCCGAGACGCTCGCTCGCTTTGGCAAGAAAGAGCATCGACTCCGCAACAGAGGTTTTACCGCAGCCTGAGTGTCCGGCAAGAGCGATATTAAGGATGTTGTTCGCGTTGTATTGTTTCAAAATGATACAATCCTTTCGTTATGTAATTATATTAATTTTCATAAATCGCAGACAATTTACTTTCCAATTATATCATTTTTGTAAGTTTTGCACAATAGAAAAAACGAAATATTATCCTTAAATCCCGTACAAATTAACAGTCTGATATTTGTGCATTATGCTATTTCGGTTGTCATATTGAACAAATTTACACATAATTTTTTTAGCACAAAGAAAAGACAGCCCGAAAGCTGCCTTTTTTGCTCTATAGGTAATTATTCAAAAACTGTATAATTATTCAATCAAGGAACTTAAAATAAACATAATCTAATCCGGCTCCTATAGAGCAAAAAAAGATTTGTATTCTCCGCACAGTTTTCCGCTGCGCGGAAACGTGCGATGAGTAGCGAAAAGCGCGCCATAGGCACGCTTTTTTGGCTCTATAGGAGCAAGTAAATATGAATGCTCAATTTAGGAATTATTCTATGAATTATTGAGTAATCTCGTATAGAGTAAGAAAAGCGTGCCGTGGGCACGCTTTTATTAATAGGTTTATTCTGATTCTGTCACGCTTGCCGAATCCGTATCCGGAGTAGTTTCGGTTTCGGGATCCTTCGGGATGTTGTCGTATATCACGGTACCGTTAACCTTGGTGCGGAAGGTACCCTTGTCGACATCGCGGACTGTATGATTCTCCGTAAGGCTGTAGTAGGACGTACAGATAAGATCGTCGCTGACCACCTCGTGATCCTTGTAGAGAGTGCGCATTGTCTTTGCCCTGAAGAAGCGTCCTTTGTTGATATCATAGTTGAAGCTTCGCAAGCTGACGTTATCGTAGTAGGGCTCCTGGTATCCGTAGATATTTACTATCAGGGTACGGCCGTCGACCTTGCTCTCGATAAACATTTGGTAATCCGTTGTGTTTCTGAGGCGGAGGTCGAGGTTAGGATAGTCGATTGTGGCGTCCTCGCCCGAATAGGCGTATCCGGATGCCCAGTAGTGATTATGACGCTCAACCACATCCATATTAGCCATAGCCGCCGCCTTGAAGATAGTGGTAGAGGCCTGGCAGATTCCGCCGCCGATTCCCTTGTCGAGTTTTTTCTCGGAGATTACGACAGCTTCCTTGTAGCCGTTTTCCTTTTTATTTGAGTCGCCGGTGCATTCATTGAACGACCACAGCTCGCCCGGCTCGATTATAGAGCCGTTGCAGGCTTTGAGCGCGACCGCCATATTATGGGTACCGGCTTCGGTATTGTTAGATACCGAGGTCTCGGTCGCGAGACCGACGATATTCTCCTCTAAGTCGGCAATCGTGATATCCGGGTAGATAGTCTCCACCTTTGCCTGAATACTCGCGGCTTTCTTGCCTATGCTAAAGAATTTGTTTATTTTCTTGTTGAGATACTCCTTGTCGAGGCTGTAGCCGAGGGTACCCCTCTTGTATTCGAATTTATCCTCCGCAAAGGGAGTGAACTTGGACACCTTGGCGTTTTCTGCGTCGCGGTTGACGTTGAGGGCGAGCTTCCTGACCTGGTTTTCTATGGAACTCTTGTCCACGGAGTAGTTGAGCTTAAAGTCCGGATTCTCCATAGTGACAAACTCGGTCTCGGGCTCAGTGTTCTTACCGGTGGTTTTTTCCTCGTAAATGCCCTGCTCCTTTAGGCTGTATATCTTAGCCTCCCTGAGCGCTGAGGCATAGTCGAATTTATACTTGAAGTCCTTTTTGCCGTAGGACTTTTTAACGTCATTTGCGGAAACCTTCAGGCTGATGTTCTTTACCACGCTCATAGATTCCTTTTTGACCTTTTTCTCGGCTTCCTCATAGGACAGTCCGCCGATGTCAATACCGGAAATCTTTACGGCGTTTGAAAATCTGAAAGGCTGGCCTTTCCTGAAATCCATATACATATTGTAGCCGACTACACCCGCTCCGGCTAGTATACCGCCGACGATGAGTATCACGATAAGGGTAATCAGGAATTTTTTGCCCTTGCCGGCAGGCTTCTTGGGAACACGATAGTAATCGTTCCTGCCTGACGCCGCGTGGCGGTTTACAGTCTTAACGGGCTTTTGGGGAGCGGCTTTGACTGCTTTTTTTGCGGACGACGGCTTGGTACGCTTTACCGCCGAAGCCGGTTTTTTTGCCGCGGGGGAAGTACGTCTTTGTGACATACGCGGAGTTGTTCTGCCTGAGCGCGGACGGGACTGTCCCGATCGTCTGCGGGTATCCGAAAAATTGTCAAGATTATATCCGCCCGAATATGTGCCGAAATAATCGCCGTAATCGCTCATAGAATCACCTCCGTATACATTTCCTCTACTAAATTATCAACATATATAATAACCTATTATAAGACAAAAATAAAGTGAAAAATGCCTTTTTTGTCGAAAAAATTGAAAATTTGTTAAACTTGTACCTTTAATCACAAGGATTTTTAATCAAGTTATTCTTTTCGACAATAATAATGTATTGAATTTTTTCTTTCATTATTATATAATAAATATATATGTCTAAATCATATGGGAGAAACGGATGAAAATACTGATTTTTACTGCCTCAACCGGCGGAGGACACAAACGCGCCGCCGCCGCTATGAAGGAATATTTTGAGCTTGCCGGCAAGAACAACGAAGTTAAGGTTGTTGACGGTATTGCCCAAACAGGAAAATTTTATAATAAGTTCATCTGCGGCGGCTACACCGTGCTCGCCAAAAAAATGCCGAGGTTCTACGGCAGACTGTACCGCAGCTCTGACAGGGAATCGGCTCTTAACAATTTTTGCGAAAGGCTGAACCGCTCCAAGGGCAAGCATATACTCCCTGTTATAAACGAGTTTGACCCTGATATCATCGTATGCTGTCACGCGTTTATTACGATAATGCTCGGCGACCTGAAGCTCAAGGGACTGATTAAGGCGCCGGTAGTTTCGGTTATAACCGATTTTCAGGCTCACTACACATACGTGGCGGACGGAATCGACCATTACATAGTATCAACCGACGATATGGTCCGCGATATGAGCGAAAGGTACGGCGTAGACCCGTCAAAAGTGCACGCGTACGGAATTCCGGTTTTCCGGAAATTCCTTATGACTCCGGACCGCGGCGAGCTGTGTTCCGAGCTCGGACTTGACCCCGACAAAAAAACTATCCTCTTTATGGCCGGCAGCTTCGGCGTAAACGAGGTTCTCGACGTATACAAGGATATAGTCTCCAAAGCCGGCGACAGTCAGTTTGTGGTAATTACCGGCAACAACGCTCATCTGTACAAGCGCTTCGGGGCTATCGCGGGGGATAACACAAAGCTGCTTATGTTTGTAAACAACGTCGAGGACTATATGCATTGTTCGGATTTAATAATCACCAAGCCCGGCGGACTAACCGTTTCCGAAAGTCTGCAATGCCGCCTGCCTATGGCGATATACAGCGCGTTTCCCGGTCAGGAGGCCGAAAACGCCGAATATCTCGCCGGCGAGGGAGTTGCCGTAATGCTGGGCAAAAATCCCGGAGCGGAAGTCTACCGCGTAATCTGTGACGACGACAGGCTTGCCGCTATGAGCGAAAACTGCAAAAAAACGCTCAGCGGTAATTCCTGCGAGAAAATCTACAATTTGCTGGAAACACTTACAACACAAAAAGGATGAAAAAATTGAAAAAGCTACCTGCGGTTTTAGCCGTGCTCATCGTGACCGTTATGGTTTTCTGCTCCTGCTCAGGCGCGAATTATCCGGGCGAAAACCTGATGGAAGGCATAAATCACGACGAAAACTATGCATATAAATTTAAAAGCGGAAAGACCGAGTCGCCCGGCTCCTATGTATCGTACAAGGACTACGCCGCCGACTTTGCCTTTAAGATGCTGAGGGCTTCATACAAGAACGACAACAACACCGTCATATCCGCGGCCGGGCTTTACGCTCAGCTCTCCCTGCTGGAAAACGCCGCCTCGGACGAATCGTTTAAGCAGATAAAAGACCTTACGGGCATCAACCAGCCCATAGAATCCCTCAACGAATGCAACGCTTATTTTTTTGCGCGGCTCGAAAAGCTCAGCAAAAAGAACAACTACGTAAATATAAAAAACAACCTGTTTTTTAACAAAAACATCAGGGTCGGACAGAAGTTCCTGCTTACAAACGCGGATTACTACAACCAGGGATTGTTTGCGACTGATTTCGCGGACGAGGATACATATAAAAAAATCAACGAATATACCGCCTCGCTCACGAACGACGAAATAAAAAATATCATCCAAAACCCGATTCCGCAGTCATACGGAATTGTCGCGGCCGGCACCACGCTTATGCGTGACAAATGGCTCAGCGGCTATGACAGACAGGATACCTCGACCGGCGAGTTCAACGGTAAAAAGGGCACGGAGAAAGCCGAGTTTATGACCGGTACCGAGTTCTATCTCGAAGGAAAACGCTGTACAGGGTTCGAAAAAAGCTTCAAAAACACACCCTGCAAGTTCATCGCGCTGCTGCCGAACGAGGACGTTAATATTTATAAGTTCATAAAGGAGCTCAACTCCTCCGAGTACCGTAAGATCCTGTCCTCGCTCAGCGTGTTCAAAACCTGTGAGGCGTCTGTGCCGGGATTCTCGGTAAAATACAGCGGAAGCTATACCAAGGCGCTCAACGAATGCGGAGTATACGAGATGTTCAACCAAAAGGGCAATCTCCACAACCTCTCATTCAACCAGAAGGGCGCGGTCGGAGACGTAGTCCACAGCGTTGAGCTGGAGATTAACGCCGCGGGAGCCGGAGCTGACAAGCCGGTTATCTCCAAAGTTAAAAAGAAAGCTCCCGACAAGAAAGTAATTCTCAACCGACCATTCCTCTTTATGATTGTAGACAACGAAAGCTATATTCCGATTTTCGCCGGAATCATCGCGGATATCTAAGATAAGTTTTTTAACGGAAAGGCTATGTCGATTATGAAAAATTCGATTTTTAAGCCAAAATATATATTTAACGCCTGCGTAATCGGACTCTGCCTCGGAATCGTACTGTACTTTTTCTTCAGCAAGGACGGACTAAACGACCTTATCCACTCCGACACCGAGGTAATCTGGTACTGGGTTGTAGCGGCAATCGGAGCGGAGCTTATATATATCCTCTGCGAGACGCTTATAATCTATGCTTTTAT